>JAYTKL010000351.1:0-8750 GCA_043730305.1 Deinococcales bacterium
ATCTTGCTCGAGGTTGGTTGCGGTGTGCCAGATTGCGTGGTGGCAGTGGTTTCGACGCCGCTGCTCGAGTTTGCGCCGATTTTGGTTTTGACCCTGAAGGTGTAAGCGGTGCTTGGGCTGAGACTGGTAATTTCAGCTCCCGCCGTTGTGACCGTGCCAAGCGATTGAAACGCCGCGCCCACTTTTTGTTCAACCTCATAACCTGTGGCGTTTGTGACCGCAGTCCAAGCCAGATCAATCTGGCTGCTCGAGATGACAGTCGCGGTTAAATTACTTGGATTTGCAACAGTGTTGGATGGCGCACCGACTTTGACGGTGATTTTGGCAGATCGTTTTAAGCCGCCCAAAGTCACGTTTAAGGTCATGTCGTAAGACCCTGCTGGCACGTTTGCGCCCACCGTAAACGGAAATGAGCTGTGGGTTGCATCGATTTGGCTTTGCTCGCCAACCTGAATTTTGCCCTCACCCGTACCAAACGCCGCCCCAACCACGGACACTTCGCTTGCCGTTTGGTTGACATCAAAACCTCCAATGGCGGTCAGGGCAAGCGTCGAATTGCCCGTCGCGCCAACCGCCAAATTGAGCGTGGCAGGATTGAACGCCAAACTAAAATCGGCACTTGGGCTTGCGGGGTTGCAGCCGCTTAAAACCGCCAGAGCACCAACAACCAACATCTTTGAAACACCAAATTTAAGGTTAAACATACGTTCTCCTTTCAAGCGGCGTGCCTCCAAAGAATCTGCCACGCCGGGGTTTGGCAAGCCACGAGGTTGATAACTCGAGTGAGGCTTGTCTAGACCTGAAAAGAGGTTAAACAATGCACCGTCACTGGAGCGTTACTGGGTTTTGCCTCGAGCAATTGATTACGTTCTTATCGTAATCAGATCACTCGAGCGGTATACTCAAGCCGATGTCGAATGCCTCCTCTCCCCTTTTAGATGCCTTAAATCCCGCCCAACGCGCCGCCGCCGAGCACCATGAAGGTCCCGCGCTGGTGGTGGCTGGCGCTGGTTCGGGCAAAACCAAAACCGTGGTTCACCGCATCGGGCATCTGCTCAAGCATCACGGGGTGTACCCGAACGAAATTTTTGCGGTCACCTTCACCAACAAAGCCGCCAGTGAAATGAAAACCCGTATCAACGAACTGGTTGGCGTACAAGCCGAACAGCTTTGGGTCAGCACCTTTCACTCGAGCGGCGTGCGAATTTTGCGGGCTTACGGCGAATTTGTCGGCTTGCGATCAGGGTTCACGATTTACGACGATTCCGACCAGCTTGACGTCATGAAAGCCGCGCTCGAGGGAATCCCGAGCGCCGCCGAATTCAACCCAAGGTATTTGCGCAGCATCATTGACAAAGCCAAATCGAACCTCTGGACGCCCGAAGACCTGGCACGCGAGGGCGACGAGTGGATGTCAGGAATGCCCCGCGAGGTCGCGGTTGAAGGTTTCAGGCGTTACGAAAGCAGTATGCGCCGCACCAACGCCATCGATTTTGGTGATCTGCTCACCCTCACCGTCAAACTGTTCAGGGAACAACCCGATATTCTCGAGAAAATTCAGAACCGCGCGGTTTTTATTCATGTTGACGAGTATCAAGACACCAACAAAGCACAATACGAATTTGCCAAGTTGCTCTCGGGGAAATATAACAATTTACTGGTGGTTGGCGACCCAGATCAATCGATTTACAGATTTCGTGGTGCCGATATTCAAAACATTTTGGACTTTCAAAACGATTATTTGGACGCCGCCATTTACAGACTCGAGGAGAATTACCGTTCCAACGCCCGAATCCTGGCGGTGGCAAACAAGTTGATCGAACAAAACTCAGAACGGCTCGAGAAAGTCTTGCGTGCCGTCAAACCCGACGGCGAACCCGTGCGTTTGTACCGTGCCCCAGACCACCGTGCCGAAGCCGAATTTGTGGCAAACCGCATCGCGCATCTGCAAGCCACAGGCACAAGTTTGGACAAGATTGCCATTTTGTACCGCACCAACGCGCAATCGCGGGTGCTCGAGGAACGGTTCATGCGTTCACAAATTCCGGTGCGGCTGATTGGCGGCACAAGTTTTTACGAACGCCAGGAGATCAAAGACATGCTGGCGTTCGCACGCCTTGCGGTCAACACCACTGACGACCTGGCACTCAAACGCGCCCTGAAACGCCCGCGTCGCGGCATTGGTGACTCGAGCATCGAAAAACTCGAGGTGTGGGCGAAAGCCAACAACACCAGTTTGCTGACCGCGTTCATTCGAGCCGATGAAATTCTCGAGCGCAGCGGCAAGAACGCCAGCGAATTTGCCAAACTCATCCTCGAGCTGTCCGAATACGCTACAGAGCACAGCGCCGAAGAATTCTTGAAGTTGACCATTGACGCCACGGGTTATCTCGAGATGTTGAAAACCGAGATGAAAACCGCCAGCAAAGCCGAAGCCGAGGCCCGGATTGAGAACTTGAACGAGTTGGTGAACGCCGCCGCCGAATGGGACCGAGAAAATCACGGCAACATTGAGGCGTACCTTGACGACGCCATGCTGCTCTCGAACGTGGACGACGCCAAAACAAAACGCAACAACAAAGACGTACCCGAACAAGCCGTGACCTTCATGACCATGCACAACGCCAAAGGACTCGAGTTTGAAGAGGTTTTTATTGTCGGGCTGGAAGAAGGACTTTTACCGCACCGCTCGAGCATCGCCGAGGGTATTGCGGGGCTGGAAGAGGAACGCCGCCTGTTTTACGTGGCAATCACCCGCGCCATGGAACGCCTGACCATGACCGTAGCCGAATCGCGGCAGGTGTACGGCAAGACCATGCCTTCCGAAGACTCGAGATTTTTAGACGACATTCCCAAAGATTTGTTTGTTCCCGTGAATCTGTTCAACGAATCCCTTGCGACTGCACCCGTGGACGCGCACAGGGTCCCGCCAGCGCTTCGGGTGCAACTCGAGCAGGCTGGAGGTGCAATCTCGAGCTTGAAGGGCGGTGAGGGTGTTGTGCATCCAAAGTTTGGAGCGGGTAAGGTGCTGGCGGTGACTGGTGCAGGTGATCGGCAAGAGGTGATGATTGCTTTTGGAAGTGATGTGGGGACAAAAAAATTGTTATTGAAGTACGCGAATTTGGTGCTGGCGGGATAGGTTTTAATATTCAATATTTAGAGTAAGTACCCGAACAGAATTAACTTACATTAAAACGAACGGCGCAAAATTGATCCTTAACAAGTTACCAACCGCCCCAAGCGCCAACGTCACCTGATAAAAAAGACCCTGCTCACAACCATAATCATCCCCCTGCAACCAACGACACTTCAATTCACGCCATAAAATCTCAATAATATTCAAATGCGGAGAATATGCTTCTTGACCATAAAACGCACCTTCGGGCATGGTCGCAGGTAAGAAAAACAAATACAAACCTCTCTTCTCCCAGAAATCACGACAGACTTGCACTTTCTTTGACGTATGAACTCGAGCATTGTCTAAAATAACCACTGTCATACGCATAGTACAGGACAAAACTTAGGACTAGCGTCCAGCAAACGAATCTGAAAGAATAGAGGCTACCAAATCCCTTCCGAGGAGCAGTAGTCTTGAATTACAATACTGGGCTGCACCCCTAAGTTGAGACCACTTTCCAAGATTATACTTGCTCCTCGAGCCTCAACTGCTCAAAATACGCCGTTTCAAACTCGACTGGCGGCACGTAACCCAAACTCGAATGAAGGCGTTTCACGTTGTACACGTCCTCAATAAAGCATGTGACTCGAGTTTGAACTTCACCAAAATCCTCGTACTCTTCCAAATGCACCTCCTCGAGCTTCAAGGTTGCCATAAACGATTTCTTGCTCGTAAAACAGCACCTCACGGGCTACTCGCGCTCCATCTTCGCGTTATCATACGGATTTCCCTTCCTAGACATACTAATTTGTGCTTCAACCAGTTCCAAACGAGCAACAGTGCCAACGTCAAAGCCAATCCACAAACCGTCTGGGAGTACGTTTCCAACTATCAGCACTTTAGCCAGTTCATGCCCCACATTGAACGCATTGAACTGCTCGAGGGGGACACATCCGAGTGGCATCTCTCAGGTCCATTGGGGATTCCAGTATCGTGGCAGGCCATCACCAGCATCAAAACCTCACCAAGCCATCTGGCATGGCATTCGGTCAAAGGTAGCATTGACACCAAGGGTTTCATCAAGATCGAACCTGACGCTTTGGATTCCAAGATCACGGTGCACATGGAATATATGCCGCCGCTCGGAGCCATTGGTGAGGCATTTGCCCTGCTTTTCAAGAATCCTCAAAAGATGCTTGAAGACGGGGTTAAAAAGCTGGCGGGACTGTTCAATGGAGCAGACGTGTTTGTCAAAGGCAAGGATGAGACGCGGGCTTTAGAAACCAACCGCAATGCGTGATCTACGATTCTTGTCTCATGTAAAGTGCATCTAATACTCATAAGGTGAGGCAGTGAGACTTCTGCCCGAAACAGCAAATGTAGACCATCCCACCAGCATTAGAAAACTGGATCACAGATTGAACGTGCCCTTGCGGTTGCGGCTCGCCTTGATTTACGGATCCCTCGCCAGCCTGTCCCTGAGCATGGCACTGGTGATCGGTTACGGTTTTTACGAACGGGCGGCATTTCACAACCTCGATCTGTCGCTGACGTTCGTGCGTCAGCTGGCTCAAACCGCCTTGGTCGAGCGCGGTTCGTTTGAACTTCCTCCAATTGGGTTGAACCTCACCGTCCGCGAGTATGACGCCCAAGGCAGGTTGCTGCGCTCGAGCGGCACCGCGCCCGTGTCGGATGCCATCGTTGCCTTGTCGCTCGCTCAGCCGGTACATGCGGCTTGGATTGCCCTGCTGCCTTCGGTCGGTCAGGTTTCGGCGAATTACGCCGGATTCGGGTTGAGTGTCATCGGTGGACAGCGTTGGCGCATCACCACCGTGCGCCTCCCAGACCAACGAATCGTGCAGTTGCTGTTTCCGCTCCATCAGATTGACGCTGCGCTCGCCACCGTGCGGATCAACTTTTCGATCCTCGCCCTGGTGGGTGTCTTGATCGTGTTCGCCCTCGGGTACGGACTTTCAGGGTCGAGTTTGCAACCGCTGACGCGCCTGGCCCGAACCGCCGAGGGTCTGGTGCTCGACCCGCGAGGATCGCTTGAGGTCAGCCGCTACGATCCGGACCTGTCCCCGCTCGAGGACACGCTAAAGCTCGTGTTTGAGCGGTTGGGCGAGCGGGAACGTTTCGTCTCGGGCGTGCTCGCGACCACCCCGAGTCTGGTGTACGTGTACGACCTCGAGAAGCGGGCGAACACGTACGTCAACGACCAGCTCGGTCCGCTGCTGGGGTACACCCACGATCAGGTGCACGAATTGGATGGGCAATTTGTGGAGCGCTTGGTTCATCCCGACCAGCGCACCGCGACACGCTCGCACCTTGACCGGGTCAGGGATTCGAAGCAGGGCACGGTGCTCGAAAACGAATACCAAATACGGCACGCGGACGGATCGTGGCGCTGGTTTCGCAGCCGCGATGTCGTCTTCGAGCGTGAAGCGAGTGGCACAATCAAATCCATCTTGGGCATCGCCGATGACATCACCGAAGCAAGGCAGGTGCAGGACAGGAACGGGTTTTTGCTGCGCTTTGATCTGGCAATTTCTCAGGTGCGAAGTCCACTCGAGATTGAGACGACCGCCACACGACTGTTGGGCGAGCACCTCGGTGCGGATCGTGTGCTTTTTGCCAGGATCGATGGCGAGACGGTTCGAGTTGACCGCGATTGGTCGCCGGACGGAACGAGCATTGGGGGCGAGTTCCGACGTGGGCAGTATTTCTCGGTGGAAGTTAGCGCTTTTTATGCGGCGGGACAGGTGAGGGTGATTGAAGACACATCGGTGGAGGCGCTTGTTCTCGAGCACGCGCCGACCCTGGCGGCGCTCGGCATCGCGGCGCTGGTCAACGTCCCGCTGTTCGGCGCGGCTGGCTGGGCAGGAATCTTGGGCGTCCACCGGGCACACCCGTACCGCTGGACACCGAATGAAATCGGGATCATCCGCGACGTGGCGGTCCGCGCTTGGCCGAAACTCGAACAGGCGAGGGCGAACGCAGAACTCGAGGTCAGCCGGGCGCGACTCGATGCCGCCCTCGAGAGCAGCCAGACGGGCGTCTGGGAGTTGGACCGCAAGACCGATGAGATCATCTACTCGGGAGAGTTCGGTCCGTTTCACGGCTTTGGGTTCGGTCCGGGTCGCGTGGCCGCCGCAACCGTTCGTGCGTTGACCGTGCCGGATGACGAGGCGAAAAACCGACCAATCTTTGAGTTGGCGCTCAAAACCGGCGGGGTCTTCGAGTCCGAGTATCGTTTGCAGGTCGCAGGTCGGTCTGAACGCTGGGTACTGTCGCGCGGTCGGGTGCTGGGCGCGAACGCTCACGGTCCAACGATCACGGGTACGCTCACGGACATCACGGACCGCAAAGCTTCCGAACAGCGCTGGCGCGAGGGTGAGGCCCGCTACCGGGCGCTGGTCGAGGCGGGCGCTCAAATCGTCTGGCGCACCGACGCGCACGGCGTGTTGAAGAGTCCGCTCGAGCGATGGAGCACCATGACCGGTCTTGCGCCGGAGCAATTGAACCAAGAGACCCTGTTGACCGACTGGGTGCATCCCGACGACCTCGAGCCTGGATCGTCCGAATGGCACCGCGCGATGCTCAACGGTCACCCACTCGAATTCGAGCAACGTGTGCGGCAGGTCGGTGGTAATCATCGTTTCTGGGCGGTTCGGGCCGCACCCGTCCGTGACCAGGATGGTCGGATTCTCGAGTGGATCGGAACCGACACCGACATCACCGAGCGTCGCCGCGACGAGAACCGGTTGCGGGCGCTGTACGAAACCACCCGGGCACTCTCAGAGGCCGCCACCCCAGAGGACGTCAGACGCACCGCACTCACACGGGTGGTCGAATCGGCGGGGGCCAACGGCGGCGCGTTGCGGTTTGTCACCGACGACGGCAGGGCATTGCGGCTCGGTGAGCACCTCCAAGGGCACCACATGAACCCGGACGCGACGCTGGCGTTCGAGGTGATGCCGCTCGGGATGGAACATCCGGCGACCGAGGCTGCCCGCATCGCCCAGCCCCTGTTCTTTTCGGACGCTTCGCGCCTTGCCGAACGCTACCCAGCTTTGAACACCTCGACCAGTGCCAGAAACGCCACGCAATCCTGCGCCCATCTCCCCCTGCGGGGCGACGGGCGAGTCCTGGCCATGCTGACCTTGAATTTCGTTCAACCGCAAGCCTGGGACGCCGCCGAGCGCGATTTTGTGTTGACCCTCGGTGACCAGGTGTCGCTGGCCCTTGAACGTTCGCGGCTCTTCGAGACCATCAGCCGCAGCGAAGCCCAGTACCGAGCCTTGGTGCAATCGACCACGCAATTCGTTTGGCAACGACACGGAGCCGATCATCCCGAAAGCATACGCTGGTGGTGCGACCTGACCGGTCAGACGCCCGAGGAGTCCAGCGGTCAGGGTTGGCTCGCAGCCCTCCACGCCGACGACCGCGAACGCGCCCAGAGTGCCTGGACCGAGGCCTTCACCAACGGAACCGTGTTCTCCACGGAGTACCGGGTGCGTTCCAAGTCTGGCCGTTACGTCCACCTCGAGGTGCGCGGCGTCCCGATTCCAGAACCAGACGGCACCGTCAGCGAGTGGGTCGGCACATTCAACGACGTGACCAGCGAACGCGAGGTGGTCAACCGATTGCGCGAAATCAACGAGGCGCAACGGCGATTCGTCTCGGACGCCTCGCACGAGTTGCGGACTCCACTGACCTCGATTGGGGGAAACCTCGATCTCCTGATACGCTACCCCGACATGAGTCAGCAAGACCGCACCGAGGCGATCACCGATGCGCAGGCTGAAGCCAGACGCATGGGGCGTCTGATCGAGGACCTGCTGGGCGCAGCCCGCGGCAAATCCAGCGCTGACCGCCTCGAGGCAGTCCGGCTCGAGGCGGTGCTCGGCTTCGCCTGGCGGGTCGCCAGTGCGCTCTCGGCCCAACGGCAATTTGAACTCGGAACACTCGAACCCGCCCTGATCGTGGGTGACGCCGATCAAATCAAGCAACTCGCCCTGATTCTGCTCGAGAACGCCGTGAAATACACACCGGACGGTGGGATGGTTCGGCTCTCGGGGCGTGTGACCGATGGGCACGCAGAGTTCACCGTTTCGGACACGGGTCGGGGGATCGCGCCAAAGGATGCCCCGCACGTCTTCGAGCGCTTTTACCGCGCCGACCTGGCTCGCACGCCTGGGGCTGACCCGGGCGGTTCCGGTCTGGGGCTGACCATCGCCAAAAAAATCGCCGAGGATCACGGCGGCAGTCTCTCGCTCGAGAGTGCGCCCGGAGTCGGCTCGAGTTTTACGGTGCGGTTGCCGCTGGCTACCGAGGCTTGAAGGTCAGACCACTGTTCGACAGAGGTTGAGTCAGCCCTATTGAGGGGAGACAACGATTCGCGTCAAAATCAGGTCTTGTCCAAGTTATGTGATTGCAGGTAGCCAAACATCATATCGTAGGCGCATCATCAAAACCTATGAAATACGTCTCTTTCTTCCCAGACTGTCAGGTGAATAGCATCACCCGCAATCAACAAGAATTGGTCGTGAAACTCGTTGCACATCCACCCCAAGCCAGTTGTCCTCAATGCTACATGCTCAGTCACACCGTTCACGGACACTACCACCGA
>JAYTKL010000352.1:0-2857 GCA_043730305.1 Deinococcales bacterium
GCCAGCTCGAGGGCTGTGTCGTTGGGAATGGGGATGCAACCCGCGTCGCGGCATTCGATCAGGGTTTGTTTTAAGAGCACAAAAGCTGGGTCTGGGGTGGTTGCCACCTGATTTTCAAAGGTTGTTGCGCCCAGTGGTGAGTGCAGTTCTTGACGAAACATGATGCGAAATTCACTGGGGTGCTCGAAGGCGTAAACCACGTAAGCCACGCCAAGCATCGATAGTTTTTGCAGGGGGTCGGTGATGCCTTGAATGGCTTTTAGGGAGGCAATCCCGAGCCGTGCCTGACTTTCTCCAGCCAATGCTCGAATCAGTGCGGCTTTGTCTTTGAAGTGGTGATACGGCGCGGCTGGACTGACCCCGGCACGGCGGGCGAGTTCGCGCAGACTAAAGCCGTCTATACCGACCTCTTCGACCAGTGTACGGGCTGCCTCGAGCAGCGTGGCGTGCAGGTTGCCGTGATGGTAGGGTTCGGATTTGATTGGATGCTCGAGCAGTGATCTTGACATCGCTTAAATTATAGCATATCTTATCACTGTTAGGATATTAAGCGGTGCTTAGATAATCTATTTTCCCCAGGAGATCAGCCATGAATCCAAGTCACTCAAGCGCACCAGCAACCTCAGCCCTCCAATTTATTGCCTCGTTCAGACAAACCAACCTGCCCCTGACCATTCTGGCAGCCATCACCGGCAGCACATTGATGGTCAGCATTCTGGGCTTGATCTTCGACCCTCGAGCCACCGCCATCATCAACACGCCCGCCTGGTCAAAACTCTTTAAATTCTCGGTCTCTATTTTGCTCATGACCCCAGCACTGATCTGGGCGATCAAGATCACCGAAGGTAAAACCCGCCGCACCGCCAACATTGCCGCCAGCGTGATCGGCACCATGCTCAGCCTCGAGATGATCTTGCTGCTGATTCAAGCCACCCGAGCACGCCCAATGCACTTCAATTACACCACCCCACTGGATTCTGTACTCTGGATCATCATGACCGTCGGTATTTTTACGATGTTTGCCGCGTTTGTTGTGCTGCTTGTTGCGGTTTGGCGCGGCGTGCGTCAACAACCCGTTATTGCATGGGCAGTCAAGATTGGCATGGTGATTACCGCTGTTGGTTTAATGACCCCAAACCTCAGCGCTGGACCAAACGACACACAACTCAAAGCCATAGCAGCCAAACAACCCAACATTTTACTTGGTGCGCACACCATTGGCAGCTCGAGCGCCATACCGGACGCCGAACCAGGTTTGCCGCTGATCGGTTGGAACACAAAGCACGGCGATATTCGGATTGGACATTTTATTGGCTTGCACGCCCTGCAACTGATTCCACTGCTTGGCGTTTGGCTTTCAAAACGCCGCCGTTTAAATCAAAACCGTCAACTGGCACTGCTCTGGACGGCAGGACTTGGTTATTTTGGCTTGATGTTGCTGACGACCTGGCAAGCCTTGCGCGGACAATCGATTGTTTCGCCTGATGCCCTCACCATCAACGTTGCGATTGCGCTGGCAAGTGTGGTTTTACTCTCGAGCTTGATTGCAGTGATACCTGCTCTGTCAAGACCAAGAACAATGGCTTAAGTTTGAAGTACAATCAACCATGATTGCTGATGCTCAAGCCATGACAAAAGAACAGTATCTCGAGTTTGAAAAGAACTCCGAGTTGCGTCACGAGTTCGTGGACAATACAGTATTGGCAATGGCTGGAAGCAGTTTGAAACACAACGAAATTATTTTTAGAATTCGGAGTGCTTTAACAAAAGCGGTACAAGAAAAAAATTGTCAAATTGCCACCGAATCACTAAAAGTTCTGACTCACAACGGACGTTACCGTTACCCGGATGTTGTAGTCAGTTGCGAAACCAGCCCCGACGAATACTTTATGGTTGCACCGTGTTTCATTGCCGAAGTTCAATCAGACAGCACGGCTGAAACCGACAACGGCGCAAAACTAGACGAGTACACCAAAATTCCAAGTTTGCAACGTTACGCCATCGTTTCCCAAAAAACCCGTCAAGTCGTGCTTTACAAACGCCTTGGAGAAACCTGGTCTTTTACAGTGCTACTCGAGAATGGTGAGATTGACATTCCGTGCCTGAAGGCAACCCTGTCACTCGAGCAAATTTATGCCGGACTCGAATTGGATCAAACCGAATCCGTTTAAGGCATCAATTCCAAAGCCTTCTCGAGCACCACATCACGCCCTGAAGCCGCCAGAACCTCGAGGTCGTCAATCACTGACACATCCGGCGTGACACGCTCTGGAAAAGGGCTAGAGTCGGCTCTGAGCGCCCGTATGATCGAAATGTAGAGGGCGCTGCCATCGGGCAAACCAAAAGCACTGATGCCCGTATTGCCAACCCCAGCCGTGGCTTCACCAATCACGGTGGCGCGTTTGGCGTCTTGCAAAAATTGCGGTAGGTACTCGGCAGCCGAACCCGAACGGCTGTTGACCAGCACCTCGAGCGAACCCTTCCAGAGGGACGGCTTATTGATGGTTTGCAGCGTGACATTTTGCAGCAAGCCTTGCGAGATATTGACCGAACCATTCTCAGAACTGTAGGTGCTCGAGCCGTCACGGGCGGCAAAAGTCAGACTGGTTTTGGGCAAAAATGCAGCACCAACACCCATCAGTTCGGTGACCAAACCGCCAGGGTTGTCGCGCAAATCCAAAATAAGTCCACGCAGTTTTTGCTGGTTGGCTTGCGCCACCAATTCGTGCACCTTGCTGGCAACCTTGCCCGAAACATCAAAATTCGGGATTCGCATGACACCAAGACCGTTTGACAAGACTTTCAAAAACGGCAGGCGCACCGTCAGCAACTCGCCTTTAAGCTTAAACTCGAGAGG
>JAYTKL010000353.1:0-2378 GCA_043730305.1 Deinococcales bacterium
GATTCGGGAAATTGCCAAAAAACACAGCGATGCGGTTTGCACCGTTGGCAGCGTCAAAACCTTTCCAGGAATCGTGACCGCTGTGGTCGGACGCTGCGAGATGACGCTCGATCAACGCGATTTGAGTGCCGAAATTCTGGCGCAAATGAACATGGAGGCTCGAGAGGCAAGCGAGAAATTTGCGCTCGAGGAAAATGTAAGCGTGCAATGGAACAAAATTTGGGACATCGAACCGATTGCGTTTCATCCAGAGTTGATCGTGCTGTGCGATGCCGCGATTCTCGAGACGTGCGGGGTCAGCCACAAACTTCCGAGTGGACCGCTTCACGATGCCGCCGAGATTTCCAGGGCGGGCATTCCGACAGTCATGATGTTTGTGCAAAGCCTGCGCGGGATCAGCCACAACAAAATTGAGGATACGCTCGAGGAACATCTTGCACTGAGTGTTAAAGCCTTTGATGCACTGGCGAGCAAGACGATGGCATGGATTCAAAAGCAATAAAAGCCATTGGAATTCTTGAAGCTCGAGCCGCCCAAGATGTTCTCGAGCTTCAAAAGCTTTCATATCGTATCGAAGCTGACTTGATCGGCTCAAACTTGATTCCAGGCTTACATGAAACCCTTGCTCAATTACAAGAATCTGGTGAAACGTTTTACGGATTTTTTGAAGCACAAATTTTGTGCGGCGCAATCTCGTACAAACTCGAGCATCACACGCTGGACATTCACCGCTTGGTGGTGCATCCAGATCATTTTCGCAAAGGCATTGCCAGAAGTTTGCTCGAATTTGTTTTAAAGCTCGAGTTACACGCTAAACGCTGCATTGTGCAAACAGGTGCTTTGAATTTACCTGCCATTGGTTTGTACCAAAAAATGGGATTTCTTGAACTCGAGCAGCTTGAAGTGATTCCTGGTTTGTGGATTTGCACGCTCGAGAAAATGCTGTTTTAAACGATCACATCACCAGTTGAAAATGAAATTCTTTGCCGTTCGCCTGCTCGAGTTGCATGATGCAAAGCTCGAGTTCTTCAAGCAAGGCTGAACGATTTTTAGCTTTCGTTGTGGGCAATATTTTTGGATTTTGTAAAGCATTTTTTAAATTACGCAATGTCACCAAACCATCTTCGGCACTAAACCAATTCATGCTCGAGATTTGTGATGGATTTTTGCTCTCAGCGTTGAAATTAAATTCAGCGTCGCTGGTATCAATAAAACCGGATAAGTCTTTGATGGTTAAAGTTTTGCTCAACTGGTCAAGTGTTTCGCAGTGATGGCATAAAAAGTAAAGGTCTTGATCGTTTGAAATTGAAGTTTCACCATCCCGAAAACACAACCAGAACACCATGCTCATGTTTTGAAATCTTCTTCAGCCCAATTCTCGAGTTTTAAACCGTGTACCCTCGAGAATTCACGGGTGTTGTTCGTGACCAGAATAGCGTTAAGACTGAGGGCTTGACCTGCTAGTAAGACATCATTGGGTCCGATTGGAGTTCCCTGCTTTTGGAGTAAAAATCGAATATGACCAGCATGATCGGCGGCATTGGTATCAAATAGTATTGGTGGGAATGTACTACAAAGCCGCTCGAGTTCGTGTAGGGCACGTTCTTGCTGCTGGCTTTTGAGTACACCGAACATCATTTCGTAACGTGTGATGCTCGAGATTCCAATTTCGTCAAGATTGATGTTTGCCAAGCGTTCTAGTACTTGAGGTGGACGGCGTTTGTTGATGTAAATACAGATGTTGGTGTCCAGTAGGTACTTAATCACATTTCTTCTCGTTCTTCAAAGGGTTCTTGAGTTCGACCGTCTTTAAAAAAATCTTCGGGAAAGCTCGTTAAAATATCCCAGAGAATCGTGGCATTTTGGTGCGGTTTGCGAATAATTAAGTCATCACCTTGGCGTAAAATCTCAACGTCTTCGATGTCAAGTTGAAATTCTTTTGGAATGCGTACCGCTTGCGAGTTGCCACTTTTAAAAACTTTGGTCATGGTCATGATAAACCTCCGTATCTACAATGAGTATATACAATTTTGTAAACTCGAGCGTGAGTCCAAGCTCATTTGAATCTCGAGTTTGGGATGCTCATGAACCAAACCACCTCGAGATTCAGAATTTACCCCAACTCTCTGACTTGATTGATTGAGCATTGCGGCGTAAGAATGGTGCATGGTCAAAGACCGATTTGGCAATCAAACCAGTGCGGCAAACCCGAGTGCGGTGCAGCACCTTGATGCGGCGCTGGATTGCTTTTTGTTCTTTAACGGTTCGATTCCTGACGAGATCAATTTGGCGCTTCAAGCCGATCCAAATTTTGTGCTCGCACGGGTATTGCAAGCCTACATTGGCGTGCTCGGCACAGAACCACAGGACGCCCAAGC
>JAYTKL010000354.1:0-4952 GCA_043730305.1 Deinococcales bacterium
CGGCATGAGTCAGTACGCCAACGCGGGAGGTTTCACCAGCAAGCCTTACATCGCGGGTGGTGCGTACATTTCACGCATGAGCAACCATTGCAAAACCTGCGCCTTCAACTCCAAACTGACCTCGGGAGATACCGCGTGTCCATTCTCGAGTTTGTACTGGGATTTTTTGGATCGTCACGGCGCAATGTTCAAAAACAATCCGCGCATGAGCATCCCAATATCAAACTGGAACAAACGTGATCCCAGCGAACGCAGCGCAATTCTCGAGCGCAGCAAAGAGGTGCTTGGTTTACTCGAGCGAAACCTTTTGTAGAACTTGGACGTTATCTAACATTTGAATGACCATCAAGACTTGCGGCTTCATGCCCACCAAAATCCGCGCCCGTTTCGACACCCGCCAGCGAGACATCTGGGAACAACTCGGCAAACAAGATTCGTAAACCATCCAAGCTACTGACCTGCACGGCTCGAGCGCGAACCTGACTCGCGCCTGGGAAACCCTTGAAGTACGCGCCGAGCGGTCCACGAATTTGACGCATTCCGTTCAACTCGCCGTACCAGGCAACGTTTAAAAGCGCGTGACGGTAAGCCAGACGCACGATGTCAGGAATCGTTAGGGTTTCACCGCCCAAAACCTCAGAAAAAATCCAGGGGCGACCTATCGCGCCGCGTCCGATCATCACGCCCGAGGCTCGAGCTTTGCGCTCATTGAATTGCTCGGCGGTGACAACATCGCCACTGCCAACCAATGGAATACCAATGGCTTCTTGGACGGCTTGAATCTTGTCCCAGTCGGCAAAACCCGTGTAGGCTTGCGAACGGGTACGCCCGTGAAGTGCCAAACAGTTCGCGCCGCCCGCCTCGAGCGCCTGGGCAACCTCGATGGCGTTGAATTTATCCCAACCCAACCGAATTTTCGCACTGACCGGCACGGGCACAGAGCGGCTCATGCTCGAGATGATGGCTTGGGCGGCGTCGGGATTTTGCAGCAGGCACGCACCGCCGCCGTTTTTCACGACTTTGGGCACGGGGCAACCCATGTTGACATCAATCGCGGCGGGTTTGAACTCCTCGTACAATTTGGCGCTGGCTTCACCGACCATTTGCGGGTCAGACCCGAAGACCTGAATCACCAAGTCGGGTTCATTGGGGTACGGTTCGCCAATTTCAAAACTTTTTTTGCCGTTCATCAAAACACCAATGCTCGAGACCATTTCGGTAACAGCCCAGGCAGCCCCAAATTCTCGGCACAACAACCTAAACGGCGCGTCCGAAAAACCTGCCATTGGTGCGAGTACCGCACGACCTGTTTGAAGTCGGCTGCGGTGAAAATCTGGTTTTGAGGAAGCTTGCGTCATGGCTCGAGGATTGTAGCAGAGAAACCTCGAGAAACAAAAAAGACCTCGAATTCAATTCGAGGTCTAGGTAGTTGGAAGGCTTAAAGAATGATGTACGATGTGCCAGAAATGATTTCCACGGTCAAACTACTGCCTTTGGTAAGGTTACTGACACCATCGAGGCTGTATTTCAGCAGACCAGAGACAGTGTTTGTGCCACCACTTTCGATAATGCCAATCAGTTGATCCTTGTTTGCGCCCTCGATTTTTGCGCAAAGTTCTAACTTGTCTGCCGCAAAACTATAGTTGTTTGTTCCAACTTGGTTGGTGAGCGTCACCGAAGCTGTTATAGGGTCAGTTTTGAGGGTAAATAAAACGCCTGCTGGTACGACAGCGTCTTTCAGAGTCAATTCGGCAGAAACGTTGCTTATAGTAATGGCTGCGGGTACGGAGGCGTTGTTGTTTTTGAGGACGGCTGTTCCAGAGAATTTAACGCAGGCACCCCAGGCGCTTAGGCTACTAACCGTAATTCCGTATTTGCTCAGTTCGGATGAAATGCCCGTTGCATCAGCAAAAGTTGCATCCGTAATGACTGCGCTAAATGCCACGGGGGTACGGTTTGACATCGGTTCTGGACGACCCACGTTACCAGAAACCACGTCGATGGATTTGCTATTCAAACCGACAGGATTTTCGCCTGGCAGGTCAATTTTGGTGCCTTTCAGAATCAAGGCACACGATGACAAGATCACCGATAGTCCCAGTGCGGACATCAACAAGTATTTTTTCACGACAAACCTCCTGTATTAATTATAGCCTTTACAAAAAAATTCTTTGTGTACAAGCAAAATACGCAGTGTCTGATGTGATTCTTTTGGTAATCAATCGTGGATTGAAAGGGCGACATCTCGAGCAAAAATACCGATCAGGCTTTGAAATAGCGCTTCGGCTTGCAGTTTCAGGTTTTGATCGCTCGCGCTTTTGTCAAAAACCTGATGAACAAACCTCGAGTAATTTTGATGCAAACTCGATTTGAGGCTTGGTGGTGGGGCGTGTCGAAACTCGAGCAGCGCCGCGTCGGTCTCAATCCCGAGCCGCCAAGTGGAGTGAAGTTTTGCCAGCGCCCAAAACCAGGCGTACTCGAGGTTGGGTTGGCTCGTCAGTTCGAGGGCGCTGGCATAATTGCCAAAACTCAGGGCGTGTTCGACCTCGAGCAAGTGCCGCATGTCTTGGTCTTCGGGGTTCTTGATTTCGGGTAATTGCATGATAAAACCGTCGCCGCGCTCGAGCATGATGTGCGTCTCAAAAAAACGGGAGCGTTCAAAGGCGGTGTCATTCGTGATTTCTTGCAGTTGCTTGAAGATTGCCAGTGCCTCGTCGCACTTTCCCAGCGCGTATTTGTACATGCCCAAATTGAAGGTCGCAGGGCGCTCGATCATGGTGTAGCCAGCCCGTTTTGCCAGCAAAATCGCGGGTTCGAGGCTTTGGCAAGCCTCTTCAAATTCGTCTTGATTCTCGAGCGAGATTGCCAGATTGACCGCAATCGTGGCTTGGAGTTTGATGTTGGCGGTTTTTTGAATGTATTTTGATGCTTGCTCGAAAGCGCGGGTGGCATCGTCAAAGCGTTCCTCGCGGTTGTAAAGCGTGCCACGATCCACCCAAATGGAGCCAAGCACGTGGTTGTTGCCCGATGCCTCGGCTTTGGCAATTGACAGCGCCATCAGTTTATCGACCTGAGAAAAGCGCTTGTTGTGGCTGCTTTCCATCCAAGCCAAGTGTTTCAATGCCAAGGCTTCAGTCTCGAATTTGCCCGTCTTGCGGGCGGCTTTCAGCGCCCGAACCGCATACATTCTGGCTTGTTGCCATTTTCCGGTGCGGATATAAACCGCCGCCAGCTCGGCGCACAATTCCTCAAAAAAGGGTGTGCCGGGGACGGGTTCGCCCAGCAACTCGAGGCTGTGTTCTGAGGTGGTCGTAAACCTTAAAACTTTAACCAGTGAAACTTTGGCTTGCGCCAGAATCTCTGTGCCCCCATCGAGCGAGGGTGCGTGTTCGATCACAGCCTCCCAGAGTTTGATCGCTTCATTGTTGCGCCCGCCAATCGAGAGCACCTCGGCAAGTTGATGCTGGACTTCCAAAACTTTTAGATTCGGTAACTCGAGGTGCTCGGCTGCCTCAAGCGCCAAGCGGTAGGCGCGTTCGGCTTGCGGGTAAGCAAAAGTATTTTGTGCCAGCAAACCCGCCTCAAAACCTTTCTCGAGTGCCTTTTCAAAAGCGTTTGCCTCCAGGTAATGAATGCACAGTTCAATGGCTGCCGCCCGACCCTCGAGCAGGGCTGCGGCTTTGGCGTGCATTTTGCGGCGTTTTAAGCTCATGATGCTGCTGGTCAAAATGTCGGTGTACAAGGGGTGTCTGAACCTGAAACCCTCACCGTTTGAGCCTGGAGTTTCAGACACCAATCTTGCCCGTACCAAAGCCTCGAGCGCATCCAAAGCGGCATCATCGCCCCAAGCCAGCAAACCCCTTGCATCGTCGAACATCCAAGCCCGCCCGAGCACACTGCCTGCCCGTGCAAACTCGAGGGCATTCGCGGGCAGTGCCGCCAAACGATGCGCCAGAAGTTCGTTCAGACCGCTTGGCAAGCCCAGCAAGCTACGATTCCATTCGTAGATGCCGCCGCGCCTGAAAATTGCGCCAGCCTCGAGCATGGCTTTCAAGCGTTCCTCGAGCACCCACGGGTTGCCAGCCGCGTGCAAGATCAGCTCGTTGACCAAGGTCGGGTCGATGCTGGAATCCAACCAGGCGACCAGTAATTCGTGCATGGCGCTGTCGGGCAAGGCTTGCAAATTGATGACACGTTTTGGTTTTAAGCCTTTTGGTACGCTGGCGTCTTCGGGTAAATCTTCGACGCGGTAACTGATGATCACCCGTGCATTGTCCGTGCTGCGGGTCGCATGAGCCAGCAACTCGAGGGTGCTGGTGTCCGCCCAGTGCAAATTCTCGAACACAACAGGCGTCACGTTGCACACCAACTCGAGCAACTTGGTGAACGCCTCGAACAGCCGAAGGCGTGCCACATCGGCAGGCAAACTCGAGTCTGGGGCGGGTACTTCGCCCAACGTCGGTGCAATTCGTGCCAGTTCTGCCCTGGCGGGTTCGGGCAGTGCTTGAATAATGCCTTTGTTGTGGCGCTGAACGTCCAAAATCAAGCGTGATACCGCACCGAACGGCGTCGGGTCATGTTCGATGGCTTCACCCACCGCCACCCGAATACCGACGCTTCGGGCACGCTCCGAAAAAGCCCGCAGAAGGCGCGTCTTGCCCGAACCGACATCGCCCGTGATTGCCACCACACCCGTTTCCGCTGGACGCTCGAGCAGGGGCAGCAACGATCCCAACTCGAGGTCGCGCCCAATCAACGGCGCGACCAGCAAGGCATCCGCCCGTGCGGTCTCAGAACTCGAGGCGGCAAGATCACTGGCAGGCGTTTCCAAAATTCCCAGCAATGCCTCACGCACCGCCAGCGCACTCTGAGGACGATCGAGCGGGTTTTTCTCGAGCATCAACAAAATCAGTGCCTCGAGCTTACTGGGAATGCCAGGGTTGAACTGACGC
>JAYTKL010000355.1:0-4134 GCA_043730305.1 Deinococcales bacterium
GACCGAAGAAACCGAATTTGACCTGGTGACCTGGTTGGCGATTCTCGAGAATCCAGATGCAGGCGCTTAAGGTGTCCAGAATTCTAAGTTTTTGACCGCAGCAAAGTCACGGTAATTAAACGTCCAAACAGGTGCGTTTAAGGCGAGCGCGGTATTGATGACAATGGCATCCTCGAGGGTCGCGCCCCAATTTTTCATGCTCTGAATTACCTCGAGCGCGTTTTGAATAATATTTGGTGTGGTATCTGGAATGACCAGTGTCTCGAGCATTGCTGTTGTTGCCCTTTGCATTGCCATTGCGTTGACATCGAATAACAAACGTTTTGCAACCTCGAGAACCACGCATGAGGGTGCAATCAGACGGGTGTTCATTTCATTCAGTTGCCCAAAACCACTCAAGGCTTGAGTATGATCTTTGTCACGATCATTGAAAAAAGCCAACAACACGCCCGTGTCCAACACAAGCCGTCTTAGCATCACGGGCGGTCAAATCCGCGTTTGGTAGGTTCGTCCTCTGGGCGTTCGCGTATATCTTCGGCAATTTGTTCAGGCGTTCTTTTGTCCACACCATCAAAAGACACAAAACCTGCCAACTCGAGCAATGTGTTCCGACGCGGTTTGAGCTTGTTCTCGAGGGCTTCTTGCACAAGACCCGAAAGCGACATTTCGGGATGGTCTTGCAAGTAATTTTGCACGATAATCTCGAGTTCGTTGGGGAGGTAAATACTGGCTTTCATGCTGGTATCTTACCATATCCTACATGCTTGCATTACACTTAAAACTATCGAGAAAGATGGGATAAAGGGTCAAACAATCAGAACAAATAGAAAACGGAACGCGATTGCTTTGTCAAGCTGCGGCGATCAATTGCCAATATTTCACCCTTAACAACTGGCATTGATTCACCACACGCAGTATTTCAGTAATTGTTGAAGGCGACAATACCCCACGAAAAGTTTTATCTGAAATTTTATCGAATTCAAATTCAATTGCTTCCGCACAGCCAATCACTGAATCATGGGTCAAGAAAGCGTAATCAGCCGCTTGAATGGCAGCGTAACACTGCAACCCTCGAGCATCTGTGTGCAAGTGAGGTATGAAAGAGTTGATGTACAAACCAAGAAAAGATGTGGCGTACAAATGTGCAACCACAACAAACTTATCCTTGGGTGATGTGGTGTCATCACTAAAAAAGTAATGCACCGACCAACGAACTGGAATGTTCACGGATGCGGATTTTCTAAATACGCTCGGACATCTGCGGCATTCGGTAAGGTGTTCACAATATGCTCGAGACGCATTTCAAAATCACCATTTTGCAAATGAAACGCCTCATGCCAAGCAGCGTCATGGCTTTGCTCGGACAATTCTTGAAAACGCAACCCACCAAGGCGAGCAATGGCTAAATCTAAACACTCGAGGTCACTGCGGCTTAATTCGGTCAAGTCTGGATTCTCGAGAACGACCACCCAGGGCGCTGGTTTAGCCGCATCCACCGAACGGTATTCGATACGGTAACTTTTATCTTGACTTACAGAGTCAGGGCTGTGTTGCGCTTGCTTGAGGTTATTGTACGTGTTTTGTGGCAGTGGACCATTCGGAAACGCAAAGTACGGATCGCCACTAATCACCCGTCCTGTACGCTCGAGACTGAGTTTGTCAGCTTCGTACAAGATTTTACCAATATGGGCAAACGTTGGTTTAGGCGCGTTCTGTGCAATGTAGAGCATTGCGGCTTTGGCTGCCAATGAATCAAATTTAAAACTGCGCATACGAATTCCTCGAGGTTGAGTATAGCATTTTGTGGTGAGCGTAAAAAATTCTAAGTATCTCCCGACTCCATTCTTGCGATCTGCTAAAGAGCGCAGAACTTCAGAATTCCGCGTGAGATACGTTATCCTCCCTCCCGTTGGTCGGTTTAAGTTTGACGACAGAACAGTCAAACTTAAACAGGAAGTACTTAGCAATCATCTGGTGTTACACTGAATCCATCAAGATGAATTCTATTCGTCAACAACTCCAAATCGCCTTGTCAGATTTCGCCACGCGCCCGTTACGTGATGCCGCCACCGCTTTACTGTCCACGCTTGGTTACGAAAGCAGCCGAGTGCTGCGTTTTGATTCGCTCGAGGAACTGCCCAAAACCGTGATGCTCGAGGAAATAAAGGGCAGTGTCAAGTCTTTTTGTGGTTTGTTTCAATTGACCAGCGATGAAGTCCGCAGCAGTGGACAAGTCAGATTGTTTAACGCTGGACGGTTTGAAAACAGCATTGTGGAAAGTTACGTTTTTGTGGCGCTCGAGTTAACAAAAACCGAAAACACGCGTACAGAACTGGCAAAAATAACCAGGGCGCTAAATAAGAGTTTTAAGATTCCTGTGTTCGTGATTTTCAAGCATGGAAACTCCATCAGTTTGTCTGTGACCCGCAGGCGTTTAAACAAACTTGACGATAGCAAAGACGTGCTCGAGAAGGTCACGATCATCAAAGACATTGCCCAAAAGCCTCACCAAGCGCACTTGAGGATTCTCGAGGATTTGCACTTGCCTACTTTGCTTGCAGGAAAAGTGATTACAGAATTTGTCGAACTCGAGCGTATGTGGGCGAAAGTGCTGGACATTGAAGAGTTAAACAAAAAGTTTTATAAAGAATTGTCGCAATGGTTTTACTGAGCATTTGACCATGCGAACACGTCGTTCCCAAACGAAAAAACCGCCAAGACTGAAAAAGACCGCGATGAGATACGGCAAATCAATTTGATTCGGTTAATCACCCGACTGATTTTTACTTGGTTTTTGAAAGAAAAAAGTCTTGTACCAGACGAACTTTTCGAGCCAAACAAGCTCAAGAATATATTGAACAATTTTGAAAAACTCGAGGAAACCAGCAGCACTTACTACCAAAGCATTTTGCAAAACCTGTTTTTTGCCACGTTAAACACCGAAATGGGCAAAGATGACAAGGGCGCAAACCACAGGCGATTTAAGGACGACACGCAAACCAGAAACAACACTGGATACATGGTGCACAACCTTTACAGGTATCAAAGCAGTTTTGTGGACCCCAGCCAAGCCGTACAACTTTTTGGTAATGTGCCATTTTTAAACGGTGGTTTGTTTGAATGCCTTGACCGCGAAGCAAACAAAGAGACAAACGAAAAAGAATTACGAATTGATGGTTTTAGTGACAAGCTCGAGAAACGCGCCGTTGTACCAAACGCCTTGTTCTTTAGCAATGAATTAAACGCTGATTTGAGCAAGCACCTAGGAACAAAATTCAAGAACGCCAAAGTCCGAGGAATTCTCGAGATTTTAAACGGTTACAAGTTTACGGTCACTGAAAATACGCCGATAGAGGAAGAGGTGGCATTAGACCCAGAATTGTTGGGCAAAGTTTTTGAGAACCTGCTGGCAGCCTACAACCCAGAAACCGAAGAGACCGCCCGCAAACAAACGGGCAGCTTTTATACGCCCCGTGATGTTGTGGATTTTATGGTGGATGAAAGCCTTATTGCGTACTTGCATCATGCGTTAACGGGTGGGCAGCTTGTGGTGAATGGCGTGAATGCGGGTGAACAGCCAGCCATGCTGATGCCCGAAAACGACCCGAACTTACTCTTAACTCCAAACGTGCAAGCTGGTGATAAAGACCATCTCGAGGAAAAACTACGCCGCTTATTTTCTTACAGCACCGAGTACAAATCAGAATTCTCGAGCGACCAAATCAGTAAATTGATTACCGCCATTGACACCGCCAAAATTCTTGACCCTGCTTGCGGTTCGGGTGCTTTTCCAATGGGCGTGCTGCAAAAACTGGTGTTTGTGCTTGGTCGTTTAGACCCAAACAACCAGCGCTGGAAAGAACAACAACGCGAACGTAGCATTGGCGAGAAGATTCTCGAGATTAGACAAGACCTTGCCACCGTGCAAAAACTCAACGATTCCGAAATTCGAGATCAAGCCGTAAAAAGTCTCGAGAGCCGCTTGCAAGACATTGAACGGGCTTTTGATGCCAGTACCACCGATTTTGATTACGCCCGAAAACTGTTCTTGATCGAAAATTGTATTTACGGCGTGGACATTCAACCAATAGCCGTGCAAATAGCCAAACTGCGCTGCTTTATCAGTTTGGTGAT
>JAYTKL010000356.1:0-17415 GCA_043730305.1 Deinococcales bacterium
TACGCGCCCAAGTTTGGTGTGCCGAAAGCTTCAAAGACAAATTCCTTGCCTGCCGTGTCGCGCATCCGAATTTTCGAGACTGGACGACCATGCTGCCGATCCCAAGCCTGCAAAATGATCTCATCGACACAAACCCGCATGTCGGTCAGTTCGCGGCTGAGACCAATGACCAGACGCGCAATCCGCGGCGAGCGTTTTTTCACGTCCACCAGACCCAGACTCGAGAAGCGAATCAAAACACTTTGCACCAGATCGAGCGGTTGCTTGGCGGCTTGGGCGATGGCGGAAACGCTGCGCTCGCCATCAATCAGTTCGATCACCGAGAATTCGTCGGCGGACAGCGTCAAACTGCTGATTCGGGCGCTGTCCAGAATGCGCGGCGCGTCGAGTTCATTGGGTGGCAAGATTTTTTTCTCAACCGTGACTTTGGTATTCTCGTCAAGCTCGCGGATGACTTCAAACAAGAAGTTATCGAGGCTGACACTGATGGTTTTCTTTTGGGGCATTCGTCCAGGAATAAACTCAAAATTGCCGCGCTCGTCACGCAACATCGCCCGCACCGCCCCAGCATCCTCGAGTGTGCCAAACTGGGCAAAAACCACGCGTCCAACGTCAAAAAACACCCGCCCTTCACCATCGCTGGGATGATGAATCGACAGGCAACCCTTGGACTGATTTGACCCAAGAAGCTGCAACAAGTCGAGCAAACTGAAAATGCCGAGTGAACCACGCACGTTGTTTAGTTTACAGCGTCAGTTTAAAATTAAGGGTCAAAATCCTGAAACCGCAGCTTGAGCCTCAAGAATGAGCCAAATCGGTCGCCGTGTCAAAAAGGAGATTGTCAAGCCTTTGTTGCCATCGGTGGCGGTGTACAATGGATAAAGATTCTCATGAAGCCATCCTTACCCACAGTCCCTCAACCCCTAGCGAACACCGTGATTGCCGTGACCAGCGCGGGGCGCGGCTTTGGTCACAGCATTGCCAGAGCAATGTCCATCGCTGGGGCAACCGTGATCTGCGTTGATGCCAACCCCGAAGCGGCAAGCCTGACCGCCGCCGAACTCGAACGCGGCGGGGCGCAAAGCATTCCCATCAAAGGTGACAGCAGTGTGCAACTCGAGGTGGCACAAACCTTTAACAAAATGCTCGAGATTTACGGTTCAATAGACGGCTTGGTGCATATTGCCGATGAAGCCTCGAGCACGCCGTTCAAAAAATTATTAGAAGGTGAATTCAGCGAAATGCTCGAAACCACCGCCCGCTCGAGTTACCTGATGCTGCAAATGCTCTTGAAGCGCTGCCCGAACGCCTGGGCAACCCTGGTTTTACCGCCCCAAGCCACCAATGAACCCCAAACTCGAGCGCTACGTTCTTACCTGTCAGGTCTGGTCGGAGGATTGTCTGAAACTGGAATGCGTGTCAACGCCCTCGTGCCATCACGAGCGGCTGGGGGACTCGAGTTTGACTCCAGACTCGGTGAGAGCGCCGTCTCGCTCGCGCTGACCGCCTCGAGAGGCATTACTGGACAGACCATCGGTGTCACACTTTCACCAGTCAAAGATGTCCGTTCCAATATCCCACGGGAGTTTTACCTATGAAATGCCCACGTTGCGCCCATCCCGATACTCGAGTGGTTGACTCGCGCCCCAGCGACGAGAACGCCGCCATCCGCCGTCGCCGCGAATGCCCCAAATGCTTGTACCGATTCACCAGTTACGAACGCGCCCAGTTTGAACCCCTGATGGTCATCAAACGCAACGGACGCAAAGAAGCCTTCGACCCCGACAAACTGCTGCGCGGTTTGATGATCGCCTGCGAGAAACGCCCAGTCAACGTTGAACGCCTGCGGGCTTTTGCTTTTTCGTTTGAAGACCGTTTCGAGGGCGGGTCGGACATTCTTTCCGAAGAGGTCGGACGCCGTGCCATGCAGTTCTTGCGCCCCTTAGACGAAGTTGCCTACATTCGATTTGCCAGCGTTTACCGCGACTTTGCCAACGTTCAAGACTTCATTGAAGAGATTCAGGATTTGGAACGCGCCACACCCGAAATGCTCGAGCCTGCGGGTGTGATGGAAGTGTCAAAAACCAAAACTCGAGGTTGATTTACCAAGCGTAAGCTTCTGGCGCTTCGCCGCCAGGTCCAGGAAAAATCTCATTCAGTTTCTTTAACGCTGCATCATCAAGCTTCACCTCGAGTGACTTTAAATTTCCATCTAGCTGCTCGAGCGTGCGCGGTCCAATGATCGGCGCGGTCACGACAGGATTATGCAGCAACCACGCCAGCGCAACATCGGCAGGTGTCTCGTTCAAATCTTTGCACAGCGCCTCATACGCCTCGAGTTGCGGACGGTGCTTTTCAACCCGAGCCTGAATCGCCTCGCTCGAGCGGCGACCCTCGGCAATCTTTTGCAACACGCCACCCAGCAAGCCACCCGCCAGTGGACTCCAGGGAATAAGTCCCAGCCCGTAAGCTCGGCACGCCGGAATCACCTCGAGTTCGATGTGGCGGTTGTTGAGGTGGTAAATGCTTTGTTCACTGACCAAGCCCATAAAATGCCGCAACTTTGCCGCCTCGTTCGCCTGCGCGATGTGCCAACCCGCAAAATTGCTCGAGCCGACGTAAGTCACCATGCCCTGCGCGACCAGCCATTCCATCGCCTGCCAGATTTCTTCCCAGGGCGTGTTGCGGTCAATATGGTGCATTTGATACAAGTCAATGTGATCGGTTTTCAGACGCTTCAAGCTTGCCTCGCAGGCATTGCGGATGTGATACGCGCTCAGACGCCCATCGTTTGCGCCTTCGCCCATGCCGCCGTAGACTTTGGTTGCCAGCACAATTTTTTCACGCCGTCCGCCGCCCTGCTCGAGCCAGCGACCAATAATTTCCTCGGTGAAACCAAGACTGATCTTGCGCCCGTACACGTTCGCGGTATCAAAAAAATTGATGCCCCGCTCAAGCGCCGCGTCCATGATTTTGAAACTGTCGGGTTCACTGGTTTCAGGACCAAAATTCATTGTTCCAAGGCAGAGACGGCTGACTTTTAAACCACTGCGACCAAGTTGAGTGAATTGCATAAAGCCTCCTGTAAAACTGGGTACAACTCGAGAAAGACTGCTTAACGACTCTCGGCAACTTGTCGCATTGCCAACCAAACTTCTTTTACCACGCTGGGGACTGCACTGTCAGGCTCGGTCAGCATAAGCCGTTGATACGACTCGAGAAACGCACGACGATAACGATGGAAAAAATGCAAAAAGTGTTTCATGAAACCAAGACAGTCCAGAATTGCAAATTCGACACCCGTTTCTTCGTACAAATTTCTGGCAAATTCGGCAACATCTGGATTGATTGGCGCGGTGGTGATGAAAATATAATTTTGAATCGAGCGCCCAACCAATTTCTCGAGCACAACACGCACATCTTCCTGGGTCACTGGTTTATCTTTCATTTCAAATGCGGTGACAATTTTGTTCTCGGTTGTGAGCACCACTTCAATATCGCCAACTGCACCAGTTTGTTTATCGGCAGCATTGTGCCCCGCCAGTGAACGAGCCGTTTCATCAAACGCCGAACCAACCACCTCATACGCCGCAGCCACCAACAAAACGGGCAAGCGACTGGTGTGTTTTTGCCTTAGATGCTGTTCGATCAAAATTGCAATCTCGTTGCTCGAGAGTGGCAGTTCTCCCTGTGAAGCATTTAAATTCGCCAGCAACGATCTAAACCGAATTCGCTTCTCATCGCGCAAGACCACCAACCAACGCAGGGTTTCGGCTAACAGGTCACTGGCAGTTAAACGTTCTTGAAAGACTGCATCTAATAATTGCAGTGCCGCCTGGTAAATGTCTGGTTCTCTGCCCTTCAAATCTCGATCTGGGGTGAGTGCAACCGCCTGATTTCGCAACGCTGGCGTTAAAAAAGCGGTTGTTGTATTGCAAGGCAAATCATGAAGTTGAATAAATGCCGTCAAAAATTCTTCATCATAGGCACGACCCGAAAAAGAATCGCTTGTGCCAATTTCAGTGTACGGTTTACGAATATCCAACACAGGACGATGAATCTTTGCCAAGGCACACGACAACACCAAGCGTACCAAAGCACGGGTTTTGGCACGACAAATCATTTCAATCAAACGTACCAACGCAGCATCTTCAAGCAAAGGTCGCTCGAGCGAGGCTAATCCGCGCTGAAAAGCGGTATCGAGGATGTCTCTTGGTTCCATGTTTGGCTCGATTCAATCATTGAATTTGCTGGGATAAAATTCATCCAGACGACTTCAGTGCGTTCTTGTTTCACACTGTGGGCTATCTTGGAAGCTGCTTGGACACAATGCCAGTCAGCATAAAGTTCTGCATACAGTTCGTTGTGATAGCCCGAAAGCACAACTTGCCCTTGCACACCATGCAAGGTTTGCGCCAACAGGCGATGGTCATCATCGGTCATTTCAAAACCGTACGCTCGAGAATCGCCCCGACTGCTGTGAACATATGGCGGGTCGCAATAAAACAATGTTTCAGCAGAATCAAAACGCCGAATGACCTCAATCGCTGGCGCATTCTCGATTTGTACACGCAACAATCGCTGTGCAATCAATGACAAATCTTCGATACTGCCCAACCACCTCGAAACCGCCCCAGCCATACCCGCCCGTGAAGTTAAAACGCAGTGCGCCCAACGCCCAGCACTGGCTGTCTGCGCCAAACCCGTGCGAACTTGACGCGCACGGACAAAAAAACGCCTCGCCCGCTCGAGATCAGTTAATCCCAACTCGAGCGAACACGCCAGCGCAAGTTCCTCTCTAGAAAATGGTGTTAAACCAATTGCTTCGGACAATGCTTCTTTTTGATGGCGAAGCACACGGAAAAAATTAACAACCTCGCCGTCAATGTCATTGTACGTTTCGACAGGAGACGGTTCACGGTTGATTAACACTGCCGCCGAACCACCAAACACGTCACAAAAATGCGTGGCAGCAGGAAGCAGAGGCAACAACCAATCCAAATGACTGTATTTACCACCGTACCAACCAAACGCAATCAGTTTTGCCACAGCAGCAGTTTAACAGGAAGCATCCAGAGAACCAATGTCCCCGGAAACGTTATTGCTTGAATGAAATCACTTCACCTCGAGCAACCTGACGTTGCGGTGATTGTTCTGAAAGTTGCATCAGTTCAATTGGGTTGCCGTCCGGGTCTGAAATCCAGGCTTGCAGGTTCAAATCCAAACCCATTTTCGGCTCAATCTCAATTTTCACGCCCTTTTCGCGCAGCATTTCAACATCACTGATCAAATTATCCGAAGCCAAACAGATGTGCCTGAAACTGTTTTGCGGATTACTGAGCGCACCACCTGGGAACAACTCGAGGAAACGGTCTGCGCCGATGTGCAAGTACACCAGCATCACCGAACCATCGTCGTGGTTCAGGCGAAAGGATTCTTTTAATCCGAGCAGTTCGTAAAAAACCAGTGATTTCTCGAGGTCATGAACGCGAAAAGCGCTGTGTGCCAGGTCTGTGATCATATTTTATTCTCCGTATGGAATCCAAATGTTTTTGACGTTACAAGCTTCACGTAAGAACTCGCGCCCTTCGCCTTGAACGACATCCAACCAATCTCGAGCCTCCAAATTAAAAGTTCGTTTAAGATTGGCGGCACTGGCGCGTTCAATCATTTCGGCATGTTTGGCGTGCCAGACTGCGTCCACATCCAAATGATCTGCCAGTGTTTTGGCTAAGGCACTCGAGTCACCTGTAATAATGTTCACCACGCCAGCAGGCACGTCCGAAGTCTCGAGCACGCTGTAAAAATCGGTAGCAGCCAGAGGGTGTGCTTGGCTTGGAATGGCGATCACGGTGTTGCCCATTGCAATCGCGGGTGCAACGAGCGAGATCAAACCGAGCAACGGGAATTCTTCGGGGCAGATCAAACCCATCGTTCCAATTGCTTCGTTCATGGCGAGCGCCACACCGCGAATCGGTACGTTATGCACCGCACCGTCATATTTATCCGCCCATGCGCCGTAAGTGAACAACCTCGAGATGCTGGTTTCCACCTCAAGTTTTGCCAGTTTTTTGTTTCCCGTCATGCTCGAGATGCGAGCCTCAAAATCGGCTTCTCGAGCCGAAAGGTTCTCGGCAATGTAATACAAAATTTGCGCCCTGGAATGGGCGGTGGATTTCGCCCAACCGCTTGCGGCGTTCGCGGCTTCGACGGCGTTTCGGACATCCTTGCGATTGCCTTCGCCAACTTCGCCCAGCAATTTGCCGTTCGCGCCATAAATCGCGCTCGAGTAACCACTGTCGGGACGGGTTTGTTTGCCACCGATGAACAGTTTTGGGGTGCGGTCTAGGGCTGGGGGGCTCGAGCTTTCATTTTCTTCTGGTTGAGTTTTTGCGGCGGGTAGCAACACGGGAACTTTTATAGATTTATGCCAGGTTGGTTTGAGGTATTCAAACATGCCTTCACGTCCACCCTCACGCCCAAAACCGCTCTCGCGGTAACCACCAAAACCAGCGGCAGCATCGAGTTGATTGGTGCAATTGACCCAAACAACACCCGCTTTTATTTTGGGTGCAATATCAAGCGCCAGGTTGATGTTTTCCGTCCAGACGCTCGAGGCAAGCCCGTACACGGTGTTGTTTGCCAGTGCCACGGCTTCTTCGGGCGTGCGAAACGACATCATGACCACCACAGGACCAAAAATCTCGAGTTGCGCGATGGTGCTGCTGGGTTGAACGTTCGTGAACAAACTTGGCAGGAAAAAATAACCCGTGGTTGGGCAAGCCGTTTTCGGTTGCCACAAACTCGAGCCTTCAGACACACCACGCGCCACCAGAGAAGTCACGCGCTCGAGTTGTTCACTGGAAACCAGCGCTCCAACGTCAATGTTTTTCTCGAGCGGATTGCCAACGCGCAGCGTCTCGAGTCTGGCTTTCAGTTTTTGCTCGAGATGCAATTGAATGCCCTCTTGCACCAGAATTCGGCTGCCCGCACAGCAAACCTCGCCCTGATTGAACCAGATCGCATCGACCACACCTTCGACCACGCTGTCAAGGTCAGCGTCTTCAAAAACAATGAACGGTGACTTGCCACCAAGCTCGAGGCTCAGTTTTTTGCCACTGCCAGCCGTTGCGCTGCGAATGTAACGCCCAACTTCGGTGCTGCCCGTGAAGGCAATTTTGTCCACGCCAGCATGGTTGACAATGGCTTTGCCCGTCTCGCCGTCGCCAGTCACAATGTTAAGCACTCCCGCAGGAATCCCAGCCTCGAGCGCGATTTCTGCAAATAACAGCGCGGTGAGTGGCGTAAATTCGGCGGGTTTCAGCACCACCGTATTGCCAGCCGCCAGTGCGGGCGCGACCTTCCAAGCCAGCATGAGCAACGGAAAATTCCAGGGAATGATCTGCCCGACCACACCCACAGGTTTAAACCCCGAAAATTCAGTCTCGAGTAATTGCGCCCAACCCGCGTGATGGTAAAAATGACGCGCCACGAGCGGAATGTCAATGTCTCTGGTTTCACGAATCGGCTTGCCGTTATCGAGCGTCTCGAGCACCGCAAACAATCTCGAATGCTTTTGCACCAATCTTGCCAGCGCGTACAAATACCTGGCTCGAGCATGACCTGAGAGCGCCGACCACACAGGGAAGGCTTTACGAGCCGCCTTCACCGCCGCGTCAACATCCGCATCATTAGCAACCGCAAAACTTGCCAGCACTTTTTTATTCGCTGGATTTAACGTTTCGAGGCTCGAGCCAGATTTTGCCTTGACCCACTTCCCAGCAATGAACAAATCGAATTTTCGCTTGTGACGCTCGAGCCAAACTTGGGCTTCAGCATCAGATTCTGGGGCAGAACCATACTCGAGGGTTTGAAAAATTTCAGCAATATTAGGCATGAGAACTCCTTATAAACTATCTGACATATCTAAACTCTCTTTGTGTAATCTTTCCAGGAGTTTCATTCTTTTTACCAAACCACTAAAGTCGTCCGCATTTGTAAATCTCATACTTATACTTGAATTTAAAAGTTCAGAATGCCAAAAAGACACAATTGATTTCGAGATATCTAAAAGTTTTCTTATATCTTCCAATGGAATTTCAAAGCTAAATTTATCTTCTAAAGTACCATTAAATTTTATTTTATCCCAATGAGAAATAAATTTATCTCTTAGAATTAATATTCTATCAAATGTTTTTCCCATAGAAGCAATTTCTTCTTTTTGGGATTTAATTTTTTCACTCAAATCTTCTTCAGGTTTATTTTGAATAATTTCAGTTTCAATCAAATTATTAATTTTATTTAATAATTTGTGAATCCCTTGAGCGGATTTTTCTTTTTTATCTAATAAAATACACAATTCAACGATTATCGTTTTCAAAAAACAATCTTTTACATTAATGAAAAAAACTGGAAATCTATCTAAGATATTTCTATCATCTGAATTCGCAGATTCAAAAAAACATTCAACTGCTTCCATACATGCGTCGAGTTCTTGAATAAGGGGTATAATTTTTTTTAGATGATCTATAACTCCATTTAACGCTGATGGGTGTATTAAAATAATACTACTATCCTCAACTATTAAATTAACTGAGTCTCCTATTTTGATACCTGATTTTTCTAAAATTTCAGGTGAAATTAAAATTCTGCCGATTTCATCAATGCTTGAAAGCTTTTCCACTTATGACTCCTATTCTTATTTGGTATTTAACCAAAATCATTCTCATAGTTTTTGCCAACCTCTGACTTCAACTATTTGAACTCTCTTTCTACACCATTAGATAACGAAGCACGCTCGAGTTAAATTTATTGTGGCGCATACTCTCCATGAATTCGATGTTCAAGCGGATAAAATGCCAGTACAATACGGTTTTTAGGAATTCCTGCACGCTCGAGGTCAACACCAACACCAGTTGATGTGCGGTCTTGTTGAATCCAAAATTTATTGTCGATAATATCAACATGGGCAACAATTCGATGAATTCGCTCAGTTCCTTTCCAACTCACCTCGAGCAACATAAAATGCAAATTTTCATGATCGAACACGGTTAAACCAGTGTCTTTGTAACCATACTCGAGCCATTCTTTGAGAATGGTTTCAATGATATTTATGTCTTGGGGATTTGCGGTAGCCATCTGGAGATCACCTCTTTCGTTACGTCATAAACGATCACAACAAAGTTTTGAGATTTTAGAAGCCGTTGACCAATGCGTTGTTCAAAGAGTGGCGCTGCACTTTCAGGAACGGCTAAGACCATGATTCGATTTGGTTCAAGTTCCTCGAGAAATTCTTTGTACAAAACAAATTGACCAATAGCCTCTTGTAAATCTGTGAGCGGTGAAGGACTGAGAAAACTTTTCACCTCCACTGCAATTTTAAGTGTTCCTTTTTGAGCGCCAATCACCCGTTCTGCACCAAGATCAATAAATATTTGGTCATTGTCTATTCGGTACGAAAGTGGGTCATGCGTAATCTCCCAACCGTCTAACTCGAGAGCTTTTTTGACACTGGCATGATAAATGTCACGTCTTGGCATATCAAACCATTGGGTGACGGCGCACACTCGAGTAAGCCCCAGTCACATAATGCTCGAGTTGCCGTTCGATGTCGGTCAGCAATCCACTCGCGCCAAAACGGAATAAATGAGGCTCGAGCCATTCGTTGCCGAGTTCTTCTTTCATTAAGAACATGTACTCGAGGGCGGTTTTGGCTGCTCGAATGCCGCCGGCGGGTTTGTAACCGATTTTGTAATTGGTTCGCTCGAGATACGCCCTGATTTGACGTACCATGACGAGGCTGATCGGTAGGGTGGCGTTCACGCTTTCTTTGCCTGTGCTGGTTTTGATAAAGTCCGCTCCCGCCATCATCGCCACCAATGAGGCTCGAGCGACGTTGGTCAGGGTGGCAAGTTCGCCTGTGCCGAGGATGACTTTGAGGTGAGCCTCACCGCAGGCTTCGCGGAAGGCTTTGACCTCACGGTACAAGGCTTCCCAGTCACCACGCAGCACGTTGCCACGGGTAATCACGATATCTATTTCTTTCGCGCCAGCTTTGACGCTCGAGCGGATTTCCTCGAGTTTGGTGTGCATGGGGCTTAAACCTGCTGGAAAACCCGTGCTCACGGCGGCGACGGGAATCCCCGAACCCTCGAGTGCTTTCACGGCGGTTTCGACCAGGGTATGATAAACGCACACCGCGCCAGTGGTGATGCCCAAATTGCTGGCGTTCATGCGCTCGAGCAAATCCGCACGCACGGGTTGACGGGCTTTGGCACACAGGCGTTGCACGTTGCCTGGGGTGTCGTCGCCAGCCAAGGTCGTCAGATCAATGAGCGTAATGGCACGCAATAACCACGCCGCCTGCCAGTCTTTTTTCACGGTGCGCCGCGTCGGAATGGTACTCGAGCGGCGTTCAACCGCACTGCGATTGATTTTGGTGCGCATGACCCACTCGAGATCGAGTTCCATGCCTGGGTTGCGTTCGATGTGAAGCAGATCAGAGAATGCTTGACTCATGGTGAGGTCAGTCTACTCCAAGTCTTGAAACTCGAGAAATAATAAAGGCGCGACCTCTCGCGCCTTTATTATTTGAAAATACTTTACTTAGCAGCTTTTGCAGCGTTTTTGGCTGGGCGACCACGTTTGCCCGTACCGCTAGTGGTTTTGGCTTTGCGTGGACCGGCGCGGTGTGAACCGTAACGCTTGCCGGCAACATGGGTTGCCATTTCTTGGAGTTGTTCTGGGGTGTACTTGCCGGCTTGAATGTCTTCCAGGCTTGGCATGGTCATTTGCGCACGGTTGAGGACTTTGGTGGTACGAATGCCTGCTTTGGCAGAGTTAAACCAATTTTCAAAAGCGGCTTGGTCAATAATCACGAAGTTTGTGACTTCGCGGGTGGCGCTTTTGCCACTGCGTGAGGTGGCTTTGGCAAGTTTGAACTTGCTGTTGGCATCGTTGCGATTCAGTGGAATTGCTTTTCCGCTTAATCCACCATCTTTGATGGCGTTAACGATTGCATTGTAGAGGCTTGCACCTTTGTATGAGGTGTTTTCTGAAATGATTTGATCCACAGTTTTGTATGCCATAGGTTTTTATGTTAAGCATTAACGCTTCTATTTGTCAAATCAAATCATATTTTGATGGTGGTAAGTGCTCGAGATTGAATCAATTAAAGTTTAAACGAGAAAGCAAATTTTGATTCCTGCAAATTTTTATTTCTTCGCATCTCGAGTTGAAATGTGATTGCTTTAAATTATTTTGTGATTGAAAAAACCATGCGAAATTGGTTTATCGTGCTTGAATTGTGTTTGCGTTGATCTTGAGTATCTCAACCCGATGAACGATTGATTTTTCCCAAAAAAATAAAGATCAAACGAATAGGATCAGTCGATCAGAAAAATCAAGAAATCCTAGGAGGATGTTTAAAAACTTTACTTTTGTTTTATTGCTTGGATCAACAATCAAAAGTATTTTAGAGTCAAAGACTTCGGCAATAAAATTCGGTCAGAGAAATAAGTCGCGTACGTCTCGAGCTGAGTTTGAATCTCGAGCAATTCATTGATAATGCGCTTTAAAAACCTTGTAAACTTTCAGTCGCCATAAATTGCCAACTCGAGCCACCATCTTTGGACTGCATCACCAGTTTGGCTGGGAAATTACGGTTGGCAACAATCCGATCCAGGGTTAAACGCACATTTTTGCCCGCATCATCAATTTGCGGCAGGCTTGCTTGGTAATCATCAAGCTTTAAAGCCAATTTCCAGCGTGGTTCGATCAATAATTTAGACAAGGCACTGTCTTTGCTGGCTTCAAAGGTCTTAATCAGTGGTCCAACCAGTTCAACAATCACCGCATTCGCGCCCCTGGCAAAACGAACCCGAGGTCCAGGTCCAAACGCCACGTTCTCGCATCGCAGTGGCGCGTTTGACGCATCTGACGGGGTTTCAAAACTGAGTGCCGGCTGTCCAGGTCGCTCGAGTTGATACTGACGCGAGAACGTGACGCTGTTCCCTGAAATAGAACCAGTCTCGAGACCGCCACCTTGAATAAACTCCGACAGCGCAAGTTCTGAACCCTCAGGTCCAGCGCAGCGCCCACTGGGTGTTCCAAGAGTCGCCGCACCGCTCGAGTTGCCTTGCAAAATTGGCTTTAAGATCAAGCCAAGTCCAACGCCAACGGCGATCACCAAAGCCCAAACCCAGATTGGCGTGGATTCTTTGGGCGTATTTTGTTGAAATTTCACGCCGTCATTCTAATACAATTCTGCAAGGGGCTATACTGAAAATTGTGAAACTGCACCGACCAACCAGCTTAGAGACCCGAGTTGAGTTCCCAATCCCAACCGGAAATGCCATTACGGGCATTTTGGAGTTTAAAGCAGGCACACGCCTGCCACTCGAGGGAACGAGCGTTCACGACCAAGACGAAATCAGTTTTATTTTAAGTGGCAAACTGTCCGCAACCTCGGGCGCAGAATCGTGCAACCTACAAACGGGCGACATCAGTTTTATTCCCGCACTCGAGCATCACTGGGCGTTCGTGCTCGAGGACACCCGTTTGTGTTACGTGCTGATTCCCAGAACTGAAGGACGTTAATGCCAAAATACCCGCACATCAAAGCCACCCTCAAAGCCCGTCTGCTGGCAGGAAAATACCGTGAAGGCGAACCGATTCCCAGCGAATCCCAGGTTGCCAGTGAATTCAAAGTTTCACGCATGACCGCCAGACGCGCCGTGGACGAACTCGAGCGTGAAGGTTACGTTTACCGTGTGCAAGGTGCGGGTTCGTACCCCACGGGCAAGCGTTTCAGGCAAGGCGTGTTCAGAATTCGCAGCCTCGAAGAACTGGCGCTCGAGCTGCCAGATCAACCATTGCCGTTTACCAAAGTTTTAAAAGCAGGCATTTCCACCGCCACCCCAAAAGTCAGCGATGCCCTCAGAATCCCGCCAAACACCGCCATCCTCGAGATTGTGCGCCTTCGCGGTCTGGGCGACCTGCCCGTGCTGCTCGAGAAACGCTTTTTAAAACTCGAGCAAACCGAAGCCCTTTTAAAAACCGACCTTCGCGTTGAGAGTCTGCACGACACCCTGGTTGGCACGCTAGGAATCAGCATTTCACGCGTCGAACAAACCTTAGAAACCGCCAACTTGGAGCACGAAAATGCCAAACTGCTCGAGCTTCCCGTTGGAACGTCCGCCTTTTTGATGAAACGCATCAGTTTTTTTGGTGATTTGCCACTGGCGTACACCCGTTACTGGGTTCGCAGCGACCGACGGGCGTTTGTCAGCGTGTTTGAACCGTAAGGATTTTGGGAACAATTGGTGTGGCTTCAATGGGTTTGAAATGCTTGGGTGGCGTTGACATGTCCCGAATCGGCGGGGATTGGGCAACCAGTGAGGCTCGAGAATTTGTAGATGTAAGCGATTACTAAAAGGGATTTCCGATGGTATTGTGAACAGGCAATAATCTGAAAGTGATGCTGATAGTTTTGCAAGGGCATACTCGCATTCAACCCAAAATGAAGTTTTAGAAAGTGAATCTAATGACGGCTGAAAAAACTCCTGCAAAACCGAAAGATCAACCAATTACTTGTGGTTTAGTAATGCCTATTTCTGCGCTTGATGGCTGTACTGCCGAACATTGGACGGAAGTTAAACACATTATTTGCGACGCTGTAGAATCTATTGCAGATTTAAAATTTACAGTAAAACTAGTCAGTGATGAAGAAGATGTTGGCGTAATTCAAAAAAGGATTGTCCAGAATATCTATAACTCTGATATTATAGTGTGTGATGTCAGCGGCAAAAACCCAAACGTAATGTTTGAACTTGGTATGCGTTTAGCATTCGATAAACCAACAGTAATCGTTAAGGATGACAAAACTGATTACGCTTTTGACACTGGTATTATTGAACACATAACTTACCCACGTGATCTGAGGTTTGCTCGAATTGTTGCCTTTAAAATGGCACTTGCAGAAAAAATTTTAGCAACACACCGAGCTGCAACGAATAATCCAGAGCATTCCACATTTCTCAAGAATTTTGGAAAGTTCCAAGTTGCTAGCCTTTCTGAAACAGTTGTGCCTGCTGACAAGATTATTATTGAGATGCTGCAAGACCTTCACCTAGAGGTAGCCAGGCTTCGACGAAATAATACTACAGAGTCAAATCCGAAACTTCGATCAAAGATCGAGGGTGTTCAAGAGATAAGAAAAGCACTTGTTGAATACAGAAATCAAAAATCGCTTTCATCGTTGACAACAGCAGATTTTATCAAAGACAAAAGCACAGGGATCATTTCTTATTTGGGTACTTCAATTGATGGTTCAAAATATTTTGAATCTCAGACAGAATTTCACAACGCAATAGTTCGTGTTATGAACGAGACACTTAGATTTGAAGATATTGAAAGCGCATCAGTTAGGTCTGTTGAGGCATTAATTTCCGATTAATACGTGAAATGCTTGATCTTCTCCCCGCGTTCTTCAATCTCGGTCATGGCTTCAATCCCAATCTCGAGGTGAACATCCGCCCAATTTTGCGTGACCACAAAGTCTGAAGCTTCGGTTTTGATGCCCTCGGGTGTGGTTGGCACGTCGGACACCAGCAGCAACGCGCCCCTGGAAATTTGGTTGTGATGTCCGACAATAAAAATCGTGGCGGTTTCCATGTCAATGCCAATGCAGGTCAGGCGTTGCAACCGCTCGAGAAACGCGGTGTCGTGTTCCCAGAGTCGGCGGTTGGTGGTGTAAATGACGCCGGTGCGGTATTCCAAACCTCGAGAGGCAATGCGGTCTGAAACGAATTTGTGCAGTTTAAAACTGGGCAGGGCGGGCACTTCGGGCGGGAAGTAATCGTTGCTTGTGCCTTCGCCGCGAATGGCGGCGATGGGCAAAATAAAATTTCCTATTTCGGTGGAATCTTTCAAACCGCCGCATTTCCCTAAAAACAACACGCCTTTTGGTTCTCGGGCGGAGAGTAAATCCATGATGGTGGCGGCGTTGGCGCTGCCGATGCCAAAGTTGACCAGGGTCAAGCCGTGGCTGTTGGTGACGGCTTGCATTGGGCGTCCCTCGCCGTAAATTTCGCAACTGAAGCGATTGGCAAAATTTTCGGTGTAATTTCTGAAATTGGTCAGCAGAATGTAATCGCCAAACCCCTCGAGCGGCATTCCGGTGTAACGCGGCAACCAGTTTTTGGCGATCTCGAGACGGTTTTTCATGAATCAATTTACACTGGAAACCCGTTTTTCACTGGAGGTCAGATGTTTGTGTCACGTATTTGGCAATGAACGCACTGGGTGTCATGGTTTTAATAGGCAGTTGCTTGAAATGCTTGATATCACGTGTGACGATCATATTCGCGCCAAATTCGATGGCAGCACTGACTTGAAGCGCGTCTTCTAAATCTTTGGTTGGCATGGCAAGCGCCTGCCTTACGGAATTGGTGTTGCCCGCAGCAACTTCGACAAATAACAACAAATCATCAAGGAACACCCGAGCGTCTTGTTTGACCAAATACGCAATGTTGGAAATACTGTGCCAAGCCAACGATGCCTGTTTTGGGTTGAGTTCTGCCCAGTCAAGCACTTTGACACTGTCGGCATAAAATTCTGCTCGTTTTAATGCCACGTCCAGCAAGATGTTGGTGTCAATCAAAATTTTCATGACTCGAGCTTGTAACGTTCTTTCATCGCCTCAAGCAAGGGGTCATTGTTTGTTTCGCGGAGTTTGAATTTTCCGCCCCATTTATCGCTAAAGCTAATGCGTTTGGTTGTACCCTGATCGGTGGTTTTTTTGAGTAGGTCTTCAATCAATGCCGAAAGATTGGTTTTTCTGGCGTGTGCCACGGTTTTTGCCCGCCGTATCACGGCAGGGTCAAGGGTGATGGTGACTCGAGATTTCATACATACTTTATAGCATAGTATGTACTTTTGTTCAATAAAAAACTGGAAGCTTCTTTCGAGCCTCCAGTTCTTATTGTTATGTGCTTTTTAAGCGCGTCCTGGTTTTGGCAGCACGGTTGGTGGCATAAATCCTGGTTCTGGCTTTTCTTTGGGCGGTTCGCGGCGCGGCGTCTCGTCTTCGGGCAGTTCGCCACCCTCGAGCAAGGTTTGGAAGTCCTCGCCGCTCAAGGTTTCTCGGGTTAACAATTCGCGCACGACCCGATCCATGTCTTCGCGGTGATGCTCGAGCAGCAAGCGAACGCGGGTGAATTGTTCTTCGACAATGCCTTTGACTTCAGAATCGATCATGCGGGCGGTTTCTTCGCTGTAGTGGCGCACTTCGCCGCCGTAACCCAAGTAATTTTGTTGCTCTTCAACCAGTGCAACGTGTCCGAGGTTCTCGCTCATGCCCCATTCGGAGACCATCTTGCGGGCAATGTTGGTGGCTTGCTGAAAGTCGTTTTGTGCGCCTGTGGTGACATCGCCAAACTCGAGTTCTTCGGCGGCGCGACCAGCCAGCGCCACGGCGATGCGGTCAAGCAGGCGCTTTTTCGAGTAGTGCATTTGTTCGCCTGGCATTGGCATCATGAACCCTGCGGCGTTGCCGCGTGGCACGATGGTGAGCTTGTGAACGCGGTCTGCCATCGGTAACAGGTTTGCCGCCAGCGCGTGACCAACTTCGTGGTACGCTGTGATGCGTTTGTCGGCGTCGTTGATGACCCTGGATTTTCTGGCGGGTCCCATCGTGACACGGTCTGCGGCTTCGTCCAGGTCGCGCAGGCTGACTTTGCGGCGTCCATTTCGAGCAGCCAGCAGTGCGGCTTCGTTCAGTAAATTCTCCAAATCAGCACCGACCATGCCTGGGGTGCGACGGGCGATGACTTTCAGGTCAACATTTTCCTCGAGCGGCTTTTTGCGGCTGTGAACACGCAAGATTTCCTCGCGTCCCTTCACGTCTGGGGCATCGACCACGGTTTGACGGTCAAAACGACCTGGGCGTAACAATGCGGCATCGAGCACGTCTGGGCGGTTTGTGGCTGCCAGAATGATGATGTCGTGCTTGGTTTCAAAACCGTCCATCTCGACCAGGAGTTGATTGAGGGTTTGCTCGCGTTCGTCGTTGCCGCCGCCAAGACCACTGCCGCGTTTGCGACCAACGGCGTCAATCTCGTCAATAAAGACAATGCAGGGTGCGGCTTTGCGGGCTTGTTCGAACAAATCACGAACCCTTGCCGCACCGACACCGACGAACATCTCGACAAAATCTGATCCCGAGATTGTGAAGAACGGAACTCGAGCTTCACCAGCCACGGCTTTTGCCAGAAGCGTCTTGCCGCTGCCAGGAGGTCCGACCAGCAGGCAACCGTGAGGGATTCTCGCGCCGATGTCGTGAAAACGGGCGGGGTTCTTCAGAAAATCCACGATTTCAGAAAGCTCTTCTTTGGCTTCGTCGCAACCCGCCACGTC
>JAYTKL010000357.1:0-13357 GCA_043730305.1 Deinococcales bacterium
TTTTTCCTGCATGTATTCCGCAATTTGCACGGCGTTTAACGCCGCGCCTTTCAAGAGTTGATCGCCTGCCACAAAAATATCCAGCCCACCGTCGAAGACTTCGCTCGAGCGAATCCGTCCGACTTCGACATCGTACTTGCCGCTGGCGGTCAATGGCATGGGGTACAAGTTTTGGCTTGGATCATCGCGGACTTCAACGCCTGGCGCAGTCTCGAGGAGTTTGCGAACGTCCTTTGGATTGGCTGGTTTTTCAAGCTCGAGCGTGATGGCTTCCGAATGCGTGCGCAGGGTTGGGATGCGCACGGCGGTACACGAGATTTTGATGTCGTTCGCCCGCATGATCTTGCGGGTTTCCCAGGCAACCTTCATTTCTTCTTTGGTGTAACCATTGTCTTGAAAACCATCGATGTGCGGAATCACATTAAAGACAATGCTGTGCGCGAAAACATTGCTCGCTACTGGTTTACCCTCGAGCGAGTTGCGGGTTTGCTCTAACAGTTCGCTCATGCCTTTTGCACCCGCGCCACTGGTGGCTTGGTAGGTGCTGATGATGGCGCGTTTGATGCCGTAAGCCTTGTGAATTGGGTTGAGCGCCATGACCGCAATCGCGGTGGTGCAATTTGGATTCGCAACAATGCCGCCCTGTCCCCAGTCCTTCTCGAGCAGCACATCACCATTGATTTCTGGCACAATAAGCGGAATTTCATCGTGATACCTGAACGCACTCGAGTTATCAATCACCACAGCGCCGCCTGCCGCCCAGATTGGGGCTTGAGATTTGCTGATGCTACCACCCGCGCTTGCCAGAATCACATCGGCATCAATTGCGCCCTCGGGCATGACTTCAACCGTCAATTGTTGTCCTTTAAACTCGAGTTTTGTTCCCGCGCTGCGCGGGCTGGCATAAAGGCGTAACTCCGAGAATTTGAGGCTGGATACCTCGAGCACGCTGAGTAATTCGTGACCGACCGCGCCGCTTGCTCCTACAATCGCTAATTTCATGATTTGTGTCCTTTGCTGTGTCCCCAATTCTAAACCAATAAAAAACCCGCCCTGGCAGGCGAGCAAAAGCGACAAACCCGTTGGGTTTGCCGCCTAAATAGTGGTTGTGGTGAACACGTGCTTCATCGATGATTAAATTAGCATTTCAACAGGGGCGTGTCAATTTTACTTCAATGCGCTCGGCTCGAGTCCCTGAATCACGACTTTCGTCCACTGGTCAATCCAACGTTCCCCATTTGCGGCTATCGTGCGCGGGTTGAGGCTCGAGATTTGTTTTAAGGTCGGAATGGTGGCGAACGAGAAAATCTCTGGCAACGCAACATTCTTGTTGACGGGGTAAACCCACATGCGGGTTGGAATGTCGGCTTGCACTTCTTTAGAAACCATGAATTCGACAAATTTTCGTGCCAAAGCCAAGTTCTTCGTGCCTTTCAAGATTCCCACGCCCTCAATTTGCAGGAAGCTCGAGCCTGGTAACAATAAATTTGCGGTGGGTGCGGTGCTGGGCTTGTCTTTGGCGTAAAAAACTTCGGCGGCTGGACTCGAGGCGTAAGAAACCACGATGGGGCGAGCGCCACCGTTCAGGCTGAATTCGGTGTAATACGCGCCGTCCCAACCCGCCGCCACTTTGACATCATTTTCGCGCAAGGCTTTCCAGTATTTTAGTGCGCCTGTCTCGCCGAAAGTCTTCATGGTGGCGAGCAAGAACGCATTTCCGGTGCTCGAGGTGCTGGGATTTTCGACGATTAGCAAGCTTTTATAGGCGGGTTTGGTCAGGTCGGACAGGGTTTTTGGAAGCTCGAGTTTACTCAAATCAAACCAGGCTTTGTCATAATTCAGCGCCACAAAACCGTAATCTACAGGTGTGACGTGCCAAGTGGGGTCAAAGTTAAACCTCGAGTTGAGGTCTTTAAACGTTTTTGGTTTATAAATTTGGAAAACATCTTCGCGCTTGGCTCGCTCTAAGAGCGCGTTGTCCACACCAAAAGCAACATCGGCAATTGGGTTGGCTTTGGAGAGCACGAGCTTGGAGAGCATTGCGCCCGCATCGCCGCCTTTGATGAATTTCAGATCAACGTTGTTTGCCGCCTCAAAAGCTTGCACGAGTTTCTTGTCCAGATCAAACGAATCGTGGGTCAGAACAGTCAAACTCGAGTTCGCCCCAAATGCCAGTGTCGTGATTCCGAACGCCGCCAACAAACCTAAACCTGCAATACGTTTACGCATATTTCCCCTTTTGGTCTAAAGGAGAACCTGAGAAAGCAGCTCGAGTGGCAAATTGTTTTTGCACGTCACACTCCCTACGCCGGCATTACCCGGGTCAGGTTCTTGGGGTTTAATTCTCAGCGCGGCAAGGCTCGAATTTCTCGAGTCTGGCGTTGCTCCCCCGATGACCGCCAAGAGGTTACACCCAAACTTTGTCTGAGCACAAGCGTTATGATTGCACAGTGCCAGTTTTTCAGGGGTCAACCGCGTGGCTCGAGTATGACATTCATGGGTCAGAAAACGCTCAAGCCGATGTTGTTTTGGTGCATGGCTTGAGCGGTTCCAAGCGTTGGTGGTCACGAAACATTCCTGCATTTCAAAAAGAGTACCGCGTGTTCGTGCTCGAGTTGCCTGGTTTTGGTGCGGCACGCAGGCAAAAAATTTTGGATTTACCCGCGTTGGGAACGTTGCTACTCGAGTTTGTGAAGGCATTAAAACTCGAGCGCCCTGTTTTGATTGGGCATTCGATGGGCGCTCATGCAAGCGTGCACGCGGCGGCACTCGAACCAGATCAGTTTGCGGGTTTGGTGCTGGCGGCAGCGAGTGCCTTTGTCAGTCGTCCTGTTTTGAACAGTGCGGCTTGGTTGGTTCCAGCGACCTTGATTGGATCGCCCGAATTTATTCCAACGGTTTTGATTGACGGCATGATGGCTGGTTTACCGAATTTATGGTTCGCGGCTCATGCCTTGACCCGTGACAATCCAACATCACTTTTATCTCGTTTGACCATGCCAGTCTTGTTACTGCACGGCTCGAGGGATGTGCTGGTGACGCTCGAAATGGGTAGGCAACTCGAGCGGAATCTTGTCAACTCGAGGCTCGAGACGATTGCTGGTGCGGGGCATAATTTGATGTTTGACCGCGCAGGAGAATTTAACCGCTTGACGCTCGAGTTTCTGGGAAAATTGACGTAAGGGCACATTGGCTTCTCAACAATTGTTTCTGTAGCAAAACAATGCGCTCGAGGAACAAATCTTCAAGTACACTAAATTCAAATGACCATTTCTTTGTCCGATATTCGTGCCGCCAGGGAAACGGTGCGCGATGTGATTACGCTGACGCCAATGCTGCGCGATGAAACCTTGTCTAGCGATTTTGCAGTGCCAGTGTTTTTGAAAGCAGAGTGTTTACAACGTTCTGGGTCGTTTAAAGTTCGTGGGGCGTTCAATAAAATCTCGAGTTTGAATGCCGAAGAAAAAGCCAGAGGGGTGATCGCCCCGTCGGCGGGCAACCATGCCCAGGGCGTGGCACTGGCGGCGAGTGTCCACGGTGTGACTTGTACGATTGTCATGCCGAGTTTTGCGCCACTGACCAAAGTCGAGGCGACCAAAGGCTACGGCGCGACGGTGATTCTGGAAGGAACAACCTTTGACGATGCGGCGGCGCACGCTCGAGCCTTGGCGACGGAACACGGTTTAACTTATGTTCACGCTTTTAACGATGAAAAAATCATGGCTGGACAGGGCACAATTGGTTTGGAGGTTCTCGAGGCGCTGCCCGAAGTTACGGTGTTGATCGTGCCAATTGGTGGCGGTGGTCTGATCGCTGGCATTGCGACGGCTGTAAAGGCGTTAAAACCCAGCGTGCGCATCGTTGGGGTTCAGGCTGCGGGTTGTTCGGCGGTCAAGCCTTCCCTGGCGGCTGGAACGCCCGTGGCGGTGGCGGCGGCGCAAACCATTGCCGACGGAATTGCAGTCAAACGCCCAGGCGAACTCACGCTGCCAATCATTCAGGCGCTGGTTAATGAGGTGCTCGAGGTCAGCGACGATGAGATTGCCAGGGCGATAGTCCATTGTTCACAACGGGCGAAACTGGTGGTCGAGGGCGCTGGCGCGGCGGGACTGGCGGCATTGATCGCAGGTAAAATCGAGCTCGAGCCGAACGATACGGTCTGTGCGCTCTTGTGCGGTGGCAACATTGACGGCAATCTGCTCTCGAGGGTGATTGAGCAAGTCATGGTGCGTCAGGGGCGGTACATGCTCTTAAAGCTGGCGGTGGTTGATCGTCCTGGAGTGCTGGCACAACTGGTTGATCATCTGGCGCTGGTGAAAGCCAACATCATTGATATTTTTCACCGTCGGGCGTTGTGGCTTGCGCCGCTCGGCAAGGTTGGCGTCGAACTGGTGCTCGAGGTGCGCGATGAAGTCCACGGACGCGAGGTGATTGCGCATCTCGAGTCGGCTGGGTATCATGTAGACCGTGAACTTTTGGGCGAATGGCCTGAATAAATCACTGCCCGTAATCCGCCAATTTCTCGAGCACCCATTTTTTCTCGAGCACACCTTCAGACACAGCGCGAATACGGTTTTCACGGTCCACCATCACGGTAGTTGGCAGGGTTCTGACTTTGAGTTCTGTGGTTAGCTTCGCGGCAGCCTCACCCTTCAAAAACCGCCAACCTCCTGGCAACACGGGTTGAATCACCGCTTTGGAATCTACCCGCAGCACGTTTGCACCCTCGAGAGCGCCCCAGTGTTGCACCCTGGTTTGCTCATTAAGGCATGACGGGCTGACGAAAGCAATAAAGTACGCGCCCGTCAGACCTTGACGAACTTCTGGCGCGACGGCTGCGCCAAGTGGCACGGTGGCAAACGCAGCACCAAATAACACCATCAGACAAATCACCAAAAAACGCATTTTTACCTCTCACGGATTGTTGGGTGGCGTTGTCGTCCCATCTGGCGCAATCACAGGCGCTTGATAATTCGGGTCGTACAACTCGAGGTCTTTGACCAGCACACTGCGCATGACAAGGCAATTTGTGGTCGTGAATTCATCGGCTCGAGGTGGGACTTGAGCCACGTTACGCTTGCAATTATCGAGCGCAATCGTGACTCGAGCTTCATTGCTGGTCGGTAAGTCGGTGACTTCGGGGCGGTGGGTGACAGTGTCGGCTTCAATTTGCAGCGCGGCTGGGGCGGGATTGCTTTGTTTTAGGCTTTCTTGACGGTAGGCGTAAGCCATGTTGACACCAAACATGTTGCGGTAAGAAATATATTTTGGTTGTCTGAACGCGCCCGGTGGTGTTCCCGCCAGGGCATTTTCAATAAATCGCTTCCAGATTATGGGCATCCATTCACCAGAATAGGTTCTGTATCCCATGTTCTTGGGTTGATCGTGTCCCATCCAGACGGCGGCGGTCATGGTTGGGGTTGTTCCAACAAACCACATGTCTTTGACATCGTTGGTGGTGCCTGTTTTGCCTGCAATGGTTCTTCCAGAAATCTTGGCATCTTTGGCAAGTTGTTCGCTCAAACCAAGTGGGTCGTAAACGACGCCTTTGATCATGTCCAAGCCAACAAATGCGGCTTGGGGCGTCCAGACGCGGCGTTGTTTGGGTTTTTCCTCGTCGCTGACAGGATAAAGTACCCGACCTTCGCTGTCTTCAATCCGCCGAATGTATGAGGGTTCGATCCAGAAACCACCGTTGACCAAGCTGGCGTAAGCGGTTGCCATTTGCAACGGGGTCACTTCGATACCACCAATCGGACTCGAGAGTGGTAGTTGATCTGGAACGGTAAAACCAAGCAGGCGCAACTTGTCACGAAACACGTCGTAACCCACCGTTTTAGCCACATTGATGGTTGGCAGGTTGAGCGACCAGTCAAGTGATTTTCTTAATGGTACAAGCGCGTCAGTGATGCTGTTGTCAAAGTTTCTGGGGCAGTAATAATTTCTGGGGCAACCGTCTCGGGCGGGTGTTCCGAGCACAAACGTTCGGATCGGGCGGTTTGAGAAGCTGCTCCATTGCTCAAAGTTTTTTTCGATTGCCAGGGTGTACAAGAGTGGTTTGATGCTCGAGCCTGGACTGCGTTGAAATTGTGAGCTGTTGGTTCGGTTGTACTGATCTGCGCCTGACTGATCTGTGCCACCAACCATTGCCAGAATTTCACCAGTGTACGGATTGATGCCGACCGTGGCAATCTCAGCTTCTTTTTGTCCCCACGGTTTTCTGGCATTCACCACTGCTTGTTCGGCGGCGCGTTGGGCTTTGGGGTCAAGCGTAGTGTAAACCCGCAAACCACCGCCCGAGAAAGCTTTTTCGTTGTATTTTGGTGAATTGAGAATTTTACGAATTTCGTACATGAAATACGGCGCGAGTGAAGTCCGAATTTCTTCGACAATGTTGACCCTGGGGTTGACCAATTTGGGTCTGTTCGGGTCGGTTTTGCTCGAGCAACCCAGCAATTTGCCGTCTTTATCGTAACGCACATTGCTCCAACCTTTGGGTACCAGTTTGACGCGCCAGGCGGCGTCGCCCTCGCGTTTGGTGATCCATTTTTCTTCGACCATGCGTTTCAAACGAATTTTCATGCCCTCGCGGGCACGACACAGGTTTTGAAAGAAGACATTTGGCGATGGAATCAGGCTCGAGAGGTACAAGCCGTCCTCTATGGTTAAATTGATGGGGTCTTTGCCCAGATACGATTTGGCGGCAGCGCGTATCCCGCGAATATTGCCACCCCAGAAGGCAACGTTTAAATAGGCGGTTAAAATCTCGGCTTTGGTAAAGTAGCGCTCGGATTCGACGGACAGCATCAATTCTTTGATTTTGCGTTCGGCGGTTTGTTCCTGGCTTAAGAGCGTGTTGCGCATCAGTTGTTGGGTGATTGTCGAACCACCTTGTTGGTTGCCTTTAAAAAACGTTTGGTACAAACTTGCACCGACCCGCACCGGGTTAAAGCCGTAATGTTTGAAAAAATCGGCGTCTTCGGCGGCAATCACGGCAGCCACCGCCATCGGCGAGACCTCATCGAGTTTGACTGGGCTGCGGTCAAGCCGTTCGCCGTTGACGGTTGGGGCGAGCACCCCCATTGCCGTGCCATCTCGAGCATAGACTTTGGTCGTGCCTTCAAGCCTTAATTGGTCGAGTTGCCTGATGTCGGGCAGATTTCGTCCCCAGCGCAGCAAAAAGGTTGCCCCAATGGCTGCGCCTGAAATCACGGCAACCATGACCAGCGCGACCAAAATTTTGAAAATGCGTAAGACTGTTTTCATGCTAACCTCGAGCGCATTTTAGTGCTTTGAAGCGCTTTGCGTATGAGTGTGCCTCTCATGGAATTGTGCCAGTAAACGCCCCAGGAAGCCTGTGGATGACAATAAACTCGAGCTTGAACGGCATTTATCACTTGGTCGAATCATCAGGTTGGTCCGAATTTTGTTGCAAAAAACCTTGAATGGTTCGCAAGAAATTTTTGCCCGTTAAGGGTTTGTAGACAATTTCGCTGGCGCCCGCATCAATCGCACGAACACGAGTCCCAGCGTCATTCATTGAGGTCAGAACGATCACCGAAATTTTTTTAAAACGCGGCAGTTTCTTGATCCTCGAGCAAACCTCAATACCGTCCAAGACTGGCATGTTCACGTCAATCACGATCAAATCTGGTGTGTTGGTTTTCAGGTATGCCAGGGCTTCGCGTCCGTCATTTAAGAGTGTTATTTCATGACCGCCAGAACTCAGAATCAACTCGAGCAACGTCCGGGTGGACGCATCGTCATCAACAACTAAAATCTTGGCTGGCGCTGTTTTGCTCATCAGGACTTGCATTCTAGCTCGAGTTGAGGGTTTTTAACCATTAAGTTTTTAGGTGAGCGCCTCGGCAGCCATTTTGATTTTGTTTTTTTCTTCTTCCAAGAGTGCCCGACGTAATATTTTACCAATTAAGGTTTTGGGTAATTCTTTTCGGAACTCGAGTAACTTCGGGGTCTTGTACGGCGCAAGTTTGAGTTTGCAAAACTCGAGAATCTCGGTTTCGGTGGCGGTTTGGTCGTCTTTCAAAACCACGTAAGCTTTGACCGTCTCACCTCGGTAGGCGTCTGGCACACCGACCACCACGGCTTCTTTGATTTTCGGATGCTGGTACAACACCTCTTCGACCTCCCTGGGGTAAACGTTGTAACCGCTGGCGTCGATCATGTCTTTTTTGCGGTCTACAATGTAAAAGTAACCGTTGCCGTCCATGCGTACCATGTCACCCGTCAGCAACCAACGCCCCGGGGTTTGCCCGTCATCCAGGCTGTCGCGGACGCAGTGGACGGTTTCATCGGGGCGCTGCCAATACCCTTGCATGACGTTTGGACCACTGACTGCCAACTCGCCAATTTCGCCCGTTGCAACGGTCTGCCCTGTTTCGTTCACGATTCGACAATCCATGCCTGGAAGAGGTAAACCAATGCTGCCTTCAGGTTTTTGACCCATTAACGGATTGTTGTGCGTGCATGGGCTGGCTTCGGTCAAACCGTAACCTTCAACCAAAATTCCTGCAATCAAACCCTCAAAAGTGTGTCTCACCTCGAGTGGCAGTGGTGCAGCCCCCGAAAGACAAGATTTGATGCTCGAGAGATCGTATTTTTTGATGTCTTTGTAATTGTTGATCGCAATGTACATGGTTGGCACACCAGGGAAGGTGGTCGGACGGTGTTTTTGAATCGCCGTCAGGACATCTTTGGTGTTAAACCTCGGGATTAAAATAATGCCGGCAGCTTGTTTGACCGCCAAATTCATGGCAACAGTCATGCCGTACACGTGAAAGAACGGGATCACGCCAAGCATGACCTCTTGACCGTCTCGGGTGTCGGTGATCCAGGCGGCGGCTTGAAAGACGTTCGCCATTAAATTTCGGTGTGTCAGCATGGCGGCTTTGGGTGTGCCTGTCGTGCCACCCGTGTATTGCAACAACGCCAGATCATCGGCTTGCACCCTGGCATTTTCGGGGCTTGCCGGGTATTTCTCGAGCAGGTGTTTAAAAAAGAAAATGTGTTGTTCTGGTTTAATGCCGACCCAAGTTTTTTCGCGCCTGGCTTTGATTGGGTACAGGATGTTTTTGGGAAATGGCAAATAATCTTCGATGCCCGTGACGATCACCCGTTTGACTGGCACGTTTGCCGCAATCTCGCGGTAACGCGGGAAAAAATTACTGAGTAAGATTAGTGTCTCTGCGCCAGAATCTTTTAATTGATGCTCGAGTTCTCGAGCCACATACAAGGGGCTGGTGTTGACGACCACCGCACCAACCAAGCTTGCGCCGTAAAACGAGATGACAAATTGTGGGCTGTTGGGCAGCATGACCGCCACCCGATCACCTTTTTTGACGCCCAGTTGCTGCAATGCCGTGGCAAACTTTTGCGCCGCCGTCCACAGTTGAGCGTAAGTCATGGTTAAACCCAGAAACTCGAGTGCCATGTTGTTCGGAAAGCGCTTTGTTGCCCCCTCGAGCAGACCAGTGATGGCGGCGTCTGGGTAGTGAAGTTCGTGTGGAACGCCTTGATCGTAATGTTGAAGCCAGGGTTTTTCGGTCATGATTGCACGTCCTTCAGGCATTATCCGAGTGCCAAGAGTTTACCGAGTTAAAAGTTGAACTTAGTATAAAAGAAATCGAGTAAAACGCAAGCTCTTGGCACAAAAAAGCTCGAGAGAACCGTGTCTCTCGAGCTTTGATTGAAAATTTTGTTTATAAGTAAAAATTCAAACCTGTTCTCAACATAATCGAACCCAGGAAAAATTGAACTGGATTGGTGAACGCAATAAACAATGGACTGGTTTCGACAAAATAACCAACTTTTGGTACAAGTTGAATTTCAATTCCCAGCAACACGCCAATGCCAAAAGTGACACCGCCACCTTGCACACCAAGGAAAAGCCCAGGACCAAGGTTGAGAGAAGCCCGCGTGGGTTCACATTCTTCAAAATCACCACCAAGCATTCACGTAGAATGACGCATGGATTACCGTCGAATGCCCATCGAAATCGAAAGCCCCGAGCAATTTGGTTATGAACGCATCAAGTACAACCTCGCCGAAAGTTCTGTGACCGACCTGAAATTCTCGAGCTTGGGCATCAATTTAGAGGATTTGATCTTGGCTTACGGCGATCACCGTGGAAAACCCGAGTTGCGCCAAGCCTTGGCACTCGAATCAAACCTTTCGCCTGATGATGTGCTCTTGACCCCTGGCGCGGCGGCGGCATTGTTCATCATTCACAGCAGTTTGCTCGAAGCTGGCAGCCGCATGTTGGTGATGCGTCCAAATTATGCGACCAACCTCGAGACGCCCAAAGCCATTGGTGCACAAATCGATTACCTGGATTTACACTTTGAAGATGGATTTAAACTTGACCTGAACGCCCTCGAGCGACAACTTAAACCCGACACCAAACTGGTCAGCCTGACCAATCCACACAACCCATCTGGCACGGTCATGACCAAAGCCGAAATTGGCAATGTGATTGATATTGTACAAGCCAGCAACGCGTATTTGCTGTTCGACGAAACCTACCGTGATATGAATTTTGGCAGTATTGCCCCCCTCGCCGCCAGCCTTTCCAAACGCGCCATCAGCGTCTCGAGCATGTCCAAAAGTTATGGCTTGCCAGGCATTCGCATGGGTTGGCTGATATGCAGCGACAAAAGCTTGCAAGAAAAATTTCTGGCAGCCAAAGAACAAATATTCATTGGTAATTCCGTGCTTGACGAAGAAGTGGCATACCAAGTGTTCTTAAAGCGCCAATCGATTCTCGAGCCGACCCGCGCCCAAATTCGCAGAAATTTTGCCATCCTCAGAACTTGGATGCTCGAGCAGCAACACCTCACCTGGGTCGAACCGAGCGGCGGCGTGGTTTGCTTCCCCAGAATTGCAGACGGCATTGATATTCCCAAATTTTACCAACTGCTCGAGGCTTCAGGCACATTCGTCGGACCTGGGCACTGGTTCGAGCAAAGTGATCGTGTGACCACACCAGATCAACATTTTCGCCTTGGGTACTCCTGGGCGAGCACCCCTGACCTCGAGATGGGATTGAAAAATATTACCCTGGCGCTCGAGGCTGCTAAAAAGAACCACTAAGACTGAAATTTCGTCCCTCTTGTGGCAAAAATCACCGTGTCTGAGGGCGCAGCAAGCAGCGCCCCTACAACACCATAAAACACACCTAACGGGCATGGTCGCTTCTTGACCATAAAACGCACCTCTCGGGCATGGTCGCTCCTTGGTTTCAAGACGCACCTGTCTTGCCCTTGAAGCAGCACCTGTCTTGATCCTAAACATGCACCTTCAGGCAGGATCGCTAACGGGCTTGGGCGCTGACGGGCGAAACCGCTTCTCGAGAAACCAAGAAAACTCCCTTCTCTCCAAGGAGAGAAGGGCTGGGGATGAGAGGGTAGCGCGAGCTTTACTTGGTTTTAAAAACCTTCACCACGCTCAGGTTTGAAACCGCAATTGGTTGCCAACCGTAAATATTGGCTCGAGTTGCCGCGATGTAGGGCGCACTGAACGCCCATACGCCTGGCGCTTGGTCTGCCAGCATGTACTGCATTTGCACGTACAATTGATTTCGCTCGAGATCATTGCCTGTGACCAGTGCTTTTTCATAAAGCGCTTTGAATTTGGTGTTGTCCCAGTTGAAGTAATAGCCGTCTCTGGCGTAACGATCAAGGTCAAAGCTTTCGGCGTGTCCGATAATGGTCATGTCGTAATCTTTGTTTAAAAAGACTTTTTGAATCCAAGTGTTAAATGGGACAAGTTCGATCTCGGCGGTGATACCAACTTTTGCCAGTTGCGCGGCGTAAACCTCGCTGGTACGACGTTCGATTGGGAATTCGTTGGCAACAGTAAACTTCACTTTCAGGTTGCTGACCCCTGCGCGTTTCAGCAGTCTCTGGGCAGTTTCGGGATTGTACGGATATTTTTTGGAAAGATCAACATAATACGGTTGCCCTGGTGAATTGAACGAGCCAATGACTGTGCCTTGTCCAAAGAATGCACCGTCCACAATTTCTTTTTTGTTCATGGCGTAGGTAAACGCGCGGCGCACGTCGAGGTTATCGAATGGTTTGCGTTTGTTGTTCAGGCTGACCGTGATCTCGCCAGAACTTGGACCAGAGTAGACTTTGATGTTGGGGTCAGCTTTCAGGTTGGCAACTTGCTCAGCGGGAACGTTATAACCAATCACGTCAATGTCTCCCGAACGCAAACCCGCCACTTTGGCGTTTTGGTCATCGCCCAAGAATCTGAAATCCACACTGTCCAGATACGGCAAACCGGCAATGTAGTAATCGGGGTTGCGGTCTAGTTTGATGCTCGAGCCTCGGGTCCACGTGCCAAGTTTGAAAGGTCCTGTGCCAATCGGGTTGGTTTTGAGTTTTGCCAGTCCTTCGGCGGTGGCAATCAATTCTGCTGGTTCGATGATGCTTTCAGCCCTTGCCAGGGTGTACAAGAATTCGTTGTTGGGTTTCTCGAGTTTGAACACAATAGTATTGGCATCAGGAGCGCTGACACTTGTGATGTTAGCGTAATAGGTTGGGCTGGTGTGACCAGATTTTGGGTCTTTGGCGCGGTCAAAATTGGCTTTCACGTCGCTGGCGCTGAAGGCACTGCCGTCGTGGAATTTCACGCCTTTGCGAAGTTTGATGGTGTACTCGAGACGGTCTTTGCTGATGATTGGCAGTTGTGAGGCGAGTGCTGGTACAACCTTGCCCGTGTCTGAGAATCCCATCAGTCCCTCGAGCACGTTCTGGTGCATCATGCGTACGATCTCTGCGCCTGCGCCTTGGGTTGGGTCTAGAAGGGCTGGTTCGACGTTCATGGCGACGGTTAAGATGCCGCCTCGGACTGGGGCGGGCGTACCGGTCTGACCATTGCTGGTCGCGGCGAATACTGCCAAGGCGGGAATGGCAATTGCTGCGACGTAGGAGCGTACCGTTTTCACTGCTAAGTACCGTTTTCGCATAACTCCTCCATATTGGGAAATTCTTCATGAATGGTGGACTCGAGATTTGCCTCTCGTCTGGGCGGGAATGCTTAATGTGGTGTCAGAATAGCATTCATTCTAAGCTGGCGTGTATGGGCGACAACCGACGCAAGATGATAAATTGAAATCTCTGACTAAAAAACTGTCACACTTTTGACGTAGTTGAAATGGCTTAAGCCATTTCTGCTAAACTACCGCCTAACGGAAATTTGCCCCACCCTCGAGAAACCATTTTCTTAGGCGAAAGCTTATTTCCAAAGTGTTAGACCGCTTTACAAGGAGGAGTATGAAAAAGAAATTGTTAATGGCTTTTGGCGCACTCGGTTTGGGCGTTGCTTTCGCAGC
>JAYTKL010000358.1:0-17157 GCA_043730305.1 Deinococcales bacterium
TCGGGCGGCGATGAAGCCCTTGCCGCTGTTCGCCAGCCGCGCTTACGGCGCTTATCTCGAGGACGTGGACGGACACCGTTACATCGATTACCTGCTCGCTTACGGTCCCACCCTGCTCGGTCACGCCCATCCGCAAATCACCGAGCGCATTATTGAGGCGTTGGGGCGCGGTTACACCTACGGACTTCAACACAGCGGGGAGATTGAACTGGCCCGCAAGCTGATCGATATTTTGCCCTGCGCCGATCTGGTGGCCTACAGCGATTCCGGTACGGAAGCGGTCATGCTCGCCCTGCGGCTGGCTCGTGTCCACACGGGACGGGCCAAAGTCCTGCGCTTCGAGGGCCACTATCACGGCTGGGCGGACAGCATTTTCACCGCTTTCCCCAGTCCCGACATGCGCGGTCAACAGTCCAGCGGCGACGGCGTGCAGCCAGGAACTGGAGGGCAAAGCCAGCACGCGCTCGAGGATGTGCTGCTGTTGCCCTGGAACGATTTCGAGGCGCTAGAGGCAGGGTTTGAACAGTACGGTTCAGACCTCGCCGCCGTCATCAGCGAGGCGGTGATGTGCAACTCCGGTTGCATTCTGCCCCTGCCGGGATACCTCGAGCGGTTGCGCGAGCTGAGCACCCAGCACGGCGTCGTCCTGATCCTGGACGAGGTGATCACCGGATTCCGGGTCGCTCTGGGCGGTGCACAAGAACGACTGAACATCACCCCTGACCTGGTGACCCTCGGCAAAGCACTGGCCAATGGGGTGGCGATGAGCGCGGTGGCAGGCAAGGCCGAGGTCATGGCTCACATCGCCTCGGGGCGTGTGAACCACCTGGGAACACTCAACGGCAACACCGTGGCGGTTGAGGCCGCATTGGCCACACTCGAGATACTCTGTGAGAACGAAGGCGCAGTTTACGAGCAGCTCGAGTCCTTATCGAATCAACTGGTCAGCGGACTCAGAACGCTGCTCGAGCGTCACGGCATCCCTGGAGTGGTGAACGCCTGCGGAGCGGTGTTTCACCTGATGTTCACCGACCAAAAAGAAGTCAACAGTTACGCTGGCTTTCAAGCCCGAGACGCAGGACGTTACGTGCGTTTTGCGCAGGGCATGCTCGAACGGGGAGTTTTGTTGCGCCAGACAGGGTTGTGGTACATCTCTGCCGCGCACACTTCCGAAAATATCGAACGAACACTCGAGGCGGCAGATGCGACTCTCGAGACTTTGGCGTGAACCGCGTTTCACGGTGCGTCTCTAGCCCCTGCACACTCGGCGAGGGTATCGCGTGGCGCCCCTGGGACGCCAGTACTGGCTCGATATCCCCTAAGGGCGGATGTACCGCAGTTTGGGGAAAGACTCCAGCGCTTTCGAATGCTGTTTTGAAGCGTCGGGCGAGCTTTGAGGAATGACCGTACAGCAGTACGGGGCAATTCTGCTTTTCGGAACCAAAGGGCGCGTGGTCTGCTGGAACAATGGTGAAGCGACGCTGCTTTGCACCCTGCCTGGAGTGCGAAGCCGTTTCAACGAGCCGTGTTTCACCGTGCGCGACCGTGCTCTACCCTGAAGCGTTGCCAACGCCGTCCCAAACGCCTACGTGCCAGTGGCAGCGCTGACGTGACTCGAGGGGTAGCCCCGCGTAAACGATTTGCACAGTCTCGCTCGAGGCGACACGCCCTGTGTCCCACAAATTACCCTCGAGCCGTTGCGATTCGCTCGAGACTTGAATCTGGTACGCGCTCTGATGCTGATCGCGCTGCGCCGAAGTCAGCGCCCAGCTCAGGCGCGGTTGCGTTTCGCCAATGCCGATTGGGTTCTCAAGGTACTCGCAGCGCAAGTTGGTCGGGTGCAGGCTCGAGGGTGCAGATTTTATCAATACGATTTCGTTCATGGGTTCAAAAGTCCTCAGATTGGGCGGCCAAGGGCGTGAGGATAAAGAGCGGTTTTTTGATTGACCACTGTCTTGACAAAAGGTGGATTGTCGTGAATACTATGTCATCTAATCGTTTAGGTCAATAGATTTTTCCGTGAAAGCAGCGGTTCTTCGCACGTTCGCAGTGTGCTAAACGTTTATGCTCGAGAGCCTTCGGTTTCTCCGAATCCTGCCAGATTGTCCAGAACTGCCCAGCAGATTGTCCAGAACTGCCCAGCATTGAACCGCTCAGAGAGGAACCGAGTGACCGCCAGACGCACCACCATGAGAGAAGTTGCGCTCAAAGCCGGTGTCTCGGTGTTCACCGTCTCGGCGGTTGTGAACGACAGCGCCAAGGTCGCCACCAACACCCGCCAATCGGTGCTTGAGGCGATGCGCGTGCTGGACTTTGAACCCAACCACGCGGCGCGAGCCATGAAGCTCGCCAAGTCCATGAGCGTGACTTACGTCGTCAGCGATCCCGACCAGTTCACCGACGAGGCGGTCGGCGTCAACCTCGCTGGGATGCTCGAGGCGCTCGGAGCGCACGGCTACAATTTGGTGATCGAATCGGCGCTCAAGGATTTCTCTGAGCTGAAACGCGCCTTGCGTCAAGGTCGGATTGACGGTGCGATCCTCAGCGCCATGCCACCGGGTCCGATGCTCGAGGAACTGCTGCTGTGGACGCAACCGTTCGTGCTCTTCGACCAACCCAGCGCCCCGCTGGGCGTGCCGACGGTCTTCGCCTCGTACCGAAGCGGCATCGCGGCAGCCGTGGATCACGTGTCTGCTCGAGGACGCCGGCGTATTGCGTTCATCGGCGGTCCGCCCGTCGCTCAGCTTAACGTGCTGCACAACCTCGAGCGCTACGCGGGATTCACCGAAGGCTGCCGCAGCGCGGGCATCGCCGCCGATCCGACCCTGATCGTCAACTCGGATTTCAGCATTCAAGGCGGACGCGCTGCCATGCGTCGCCTACTGGAGCAAACACCCCCCGATGCCGTGGTCTGCGCCACGGATCGCCTGGCAGTCGGCGCGGTACATGCCATCCAAGCCCACGGTTTGCGCGTCCCAGATGATATCGCAGTGACGGGCTTCAACGACTCCGAATTTGCCATCGCCACCGACCCGATGCTGACCACCGCCCGCTTTCCGGTGCGCGAGATGGGCTTTCGCGCCGCCGAACTGCTGATCCGCCGCATCGAGGGCAGGCTCTTGCCTGGACAAGAACGACTCGAGATTCCGATTGACCTGATCGTTCGCGGTTCCACTTGAATCCTCCTGGCTCGAGCTTGATGGCCACAGGCTCGAGCCAGCGACCAACCACTGCCTGCGGCTCATTCGTCCACTCTCACTCTCGTCCACTCACACTTTAGGAGGAACACTGTATGAAAATGAATCTCAAGATCAAACTCGCTTTTGGACTGCTCATTGCGACCAGCGTGACACTGGTCGCCGCTCAGGGATCGCAGATCACGCTTAAAGTCTTCACGCTGACCGCGCCGGACAGCATCAAGGAACTGAACGCCGCCTTTGAGAAGGAAAATCCAGGCATCAAACTGAACTTTGAGATCGTGCCAGACCCGCAGTACGGTACAGCCATCAACGCTCGCTTGGCTGGCGGCGATGCTCCCGATGTGTTCGGCGGTCACGCCCGTCAGGAAATGACGATTTGGCAAAAAACTGGGTACATCGAGGATTTGAGCGGCGAGCCGTGGGTTGCGTCGCTGAACGCCGCCTCGAAGAAACTCGCCACAATCAATGGCAAGGTTTACCAGTTTCCAGTCGGCGGTGACGGCTTAGGCTTTATGGTCAACTTGGATCTGCTTGCCAAAGCCAACGTCAAGATTCCGACCACCCTGCCCGAACTCCGCAGCGCCATGACCAAGCTACAAGCGGCTGGGATCCGTCCCCTGGTGGTCGGTTTCAAAGACTCGTGGAGTTCGCTGGTTTGGAGCAGCATGATCGCCGCAAACTCGATTTACCGCGTGAACGACAATGCGGACGCAAACTTAATCGCAGGCAAGACAAAGTTTGATAGTGCCGCGTGGCGCGGCGTGCTGAAATCGATGCGCGATCTGCAAAAATTCTATGACATGAAAGTTGCCCTTGGGTTGGGCGGCTACGACGAGGTAAAAAACGAGTTCCTGGCTGGACGCGTCGCCTTCATTCCGTTCGGATCATGGATCATCCCTGAGTTCAAGAAATCCAACCCGAACCTCAAATTCGCGCTGATTCCCTACCCTGGTAACCCAACTGGCACGAAGCCGTGGGCGTCCGCCATCGCCAACGCGTCCGTGATGGTCAGCGCCAGCAGCAAAAATAAAGACGCCGCCAAGAAATACGTCGCGTTCCTCGCCCGCCCCGAGAACTACAAGAAATATGCCTCGAGCGCCAGCCTGATTAGCTCTCTGAAAACCGTCAAGTCCGATCTGGCAGATGAAATGGATCCCATCGTCGAAGCCATCGCCGATGGACGCAGCGCAACCTTCCCATTCCAGAGCTGGCCCGGCGACACGCAGACTCCGTGGATAGAGATGCTCGGCAAGTACTTTGCGGACAACATGACCGAGAGCGCCGCGCTGAAAAACTTCGATAAGGCCTTTGAGGTTCAACGCAAGAAGTAAGTCAGCACAGGGGGCGAAAGGGTGAAAGCCTCTCGCCCCCGTTTGCTCGCCCGAGAGGTTTGTATGCGAATGCGTCTCCAGACGGCCCTGCTGTTCCTCGCTCCGGCTTTGCTGCTGTACAGCCTGATCGTGATCTACCCGACCCTCAACGGGCTGTACCTGAGCTTCACGAACAGCACCGGCTCAGCGCGTGGCGCGACTTTCATTGGCCTCACCAACTACGAGCGCATGGTGCGCGATGTCAGCGGTTTCTTAAAGCCACTTGGCACGACGCTGATTTATGCAGCCCTTGTAACAGTGGGACAGACGGTCATCGGTCTGGGCTTGGCGCTGTGGATGGGACAGCTACCGCGCCTCAGGGACGCAGCTCGAGTCGCGCTGTTCACGCCCGGGATGCTGTCGCTGATTATCGTCGGGTTCGTCTGGTCGTTCATTTACAACCCGCTCTCGGGCGGACTGAACCTGCTGCTAACAAGCGTCGGACTCGAGTCGTGGACGCGTTCGTGGCTCGGCGAACGGGGTTTCGCCCTGCCAGCCGTGGTGCTCGTCAACGTCTGGATGTACGCAGGTCACAGCGCCGCGATTTTTCTAGCCAATTACCTGTCCATCCCCAGCGAACTCTTGGAGAGCGCGACGCTCGAGGGGGCGAGCGGCTGGCAGCGCTTCTGGTACATCGAATTCCCACTGCTCGCGCCCGCGCTGACCATCAACACGGCGCTGACGTTGATCGGTGGATTGCGCGTCTTTGAACTGCCGTTTGTGATGACGCGCGGTGGACCAGGCGACGCGACCAAGGTGCTCAATTTAGAGATTTTCAATCAAGCCTTCGGTCAAGGCAATTACGGTTACGGCTCGGCACTGACCGTCGCGCTGCTGCTGATTATTTTGGCGTTGACACTCGTGCAGAACACGTACCTCAGAAGCCGCGAGCTGAACACGTGAACGCCGTTCAATCACCGCCCACTCGAGAAGCCAACTCACGCCGCCGCCCGATCCCGTGGGTGACGCTGCTGAGCGCCTTCGGGTTGATTGTCACAACCGTCGTTTACCTGTTGCCCGTCGGCTACATGCTGCTGACCTCAGTCAAATCGAGCTTGGAAATCGCCGTCAACCCACTTGGTTTACCGCACACGCTAAACTTTGAAAATTACATTGATGTTTTCAATCGCATGAATTACCTGCGGGCTGTGCTCAACACCGTTTTCATCACCGCCGTCTCGAGCATCGGTATTGTCCTCGTCTCGGCGCTGGCCGCATACCCGTTGGCTCGAGTGCAGACGCGCTGGTCGAGCGCGGTTTACCAGTACTTCAGTTTTGGACTGATGGTTCCCAGCTTCGTCGTGATTATCCCGCTGTACAGCCTGATGCGCTCCGTGGGACTGCTCAACACCTACGTTGGATTGATCCTGATTTACATCGCCTTCAACATCCCGTTCGCGGTGTTTTTCTTCACCAGCTTCATTCGCAGCCTGCCCAAGGAACTCGAGGAGGCGGGCTTGATTGACGGTTGTACGCCAATCACGGTCTTTTGGTACATCGTGCTGCCGCTGCTGCGCCCGGTGATTGGCACGGTCACGATGTTCATAACATTGTCCATTTGGAACGACTTTTTGCTGCCGCTGGTGTTTTTGTTTGATGCGAACTCGAGGACGATCATGGTCAACGTCTATTCGTTTCTTGGGTATTATGGTTTTAACCCGACGACGCTGTTTCCAGCGGCTGTGCTGGGTTCACTGCCGCTGTTGGTGTTTTTCTTTTTCTTGCAACGTCAGATCATCGCCGGGATCACCGCCGGCTCGGTCAAAGGCTGAACTTTTTTGCGAATCACATACCTCCGGTCAAGGCTCAAGGTATCGTCATTTTGAATTTTCTCAGGGGCAGCTTTCTATTGGCACGTCAGTAAAATTTTAATAAAAACTCGAGAATGATGTTCAGGAGAAGCAAAAATGTTTTGCCACGATAGTGGTAGAGGGAAACTGTGATCAGTTCTTCGTACCGCCCAACTGCTGATGCCATCACTTGCGAGAATGGAGCGCGTTTTCACAATCGCCCCCTCTACGGCGCAAACCTTCCCAGCGTCGTCCTCAGTGGCGACCGACCTTGCCTGCGCTTGGCATACGGTCAGGCAGTGTGCGGCGACTGGATGCTTGCTGTCAAACGCGGTGAGCAAGTTCTGTGGTTGCAGGATTTTGACCATCGTCAAACCACCTTCAAGCCCAACCTGACCTCGTGGCGACTGTCTGACCCCCGACTCGAGGGGCTGAAACTGAGGCTCGAGGCTGTGCCGTGGGCAGAAGGCGCGGGTTTCGCAGTCCGGCTCGAGGTGATTGGAAGCCAACCACATGATGCGTTGATTTGGGTGTATGGGGGCATGCAGCCCAAAGTCGAGAGCAATCTGCTGTGGACACTTGACCCGAACGAACACCCTGAATTGACCGTAAAGGGATTTGACCCGACGACTTGCAAAGACAATGTGTTTTCGGTGCTCGAGGCGCAATTTTCGGTGGTGCATCCGCAGGGAGAATCTTTGGGCGTGGTCGGATTTTTCCCTGCGGGTTCTGAGTTGAATTTGGTGGATGCGAACCTCTGGACTGACCCAGCGCGTCTCGAGACCTCGACTGCATTGAGTTCGCTCGAGCATCCATTCTTGTCTGGGCGATTGACGATTCCGCCAGACCCACTGTATTGGAGCATCGGACAACCGAACAGCCAGCACCTGATCCGCGAGCCGCAAGTGAATTTCGAGGCGGGTCGGGCGAGAGCCGAACGGCAGGCTCAAACCGTCGTCTGTCGCACCCCCGACGCTTTTCTGGATCGGGCGATGGACGCCTCGAACGCCTCAATGGACGCGATTTTCTACCCACCGACGTTTGTCCACGGCGGCATGGCTTGGAATATCCCGTTTCTCGGCTGGCGAATTCGCTACGGACCCACCGCTTACGGCTACTCGAGCCGCGTGATTGCCGAGGCGAAACACATTTTGCCGCATCAGGTTCAGGACTCGAGCCTCGACCATTTCGAGGCTGACCGCGAGCGGCTAGGGTGCTTACAAAGTCATGATTCGCGGTTTTACGGGTCGGGACACGTCTCGATTTACACGGAGTTCTACAACATGCAGGAAGTCTATTTCGACCAGTTGATTCACGTTTGGCGCTGGAGCGAAGATGCTGAACTGGAGGCGTTGCTGCTGCCCGCACTCGAGCTTCACTTGGACTGGCAGCGCGAGTGCTTTGACCCGGACGATGACGGGGTTTTTGAAAGTTACCTCAACGTCTGGGCGAGCGATTCGGTCTGGTACAACGGTGGCGGGACAGCCCAGTCCAGCGCCTACGCCTACGCCGGGTATCTGGCGGCGATGGAACTTTGTGAACGCACGGGATCGCTCGAGCGGGCTGAGTCACACCGTGCTCGAGCCGAAAAAATCCGCAGCGGGGTGCTCGAGTCGCTGTGGATTCCCGAACGTGGGCATCTGGCGGAGTACCGCGACGCGCTGGGCTTGAAACGCCGTCACGACAGCGCCTGTTTGTACACGATTTTCTTGCCGATAGACGCCATGATGCTGACGCCACTCGAGGCGTGGCAAAACCTGCATTACACCGAGTGGGGTCTCGAGCGCGTGAAGGTCGAGGGCGGTGAGTTGTGCTGGCTCAACAATTGGGTTCCTTACGAGTGGTCGGTGCGCGAACTCGATTTCGCCGATACGCTGCATCTGGCATTGGCGTTCTACCAGTCTGGGCGGGGGCGCGATGGGTACAAACTCCTGATGGGCGTGGTGCATGAATCGGCGTTCCGATCCTTTAGCCCCGGCACGATCAACATCGCGCCGCATTTCCCCAGCCGGGGACTCGAGCCGTTTCGTCAGGGACGAGCCACCGATTTCGCCGATGGCGTCAGCTTATTTGGACGGGTCGTGCTCGAGGGCGTGTTTGGTTTACGCCCCAATTACCCTCAGGGCATCGTCAATTGTGCGCCGCAGTTTCCCGATGATTGGAACAGCGCGAGCATCACAACAGCTGAATTCAAACTTGAGTTTTGGAGCGCCAGCGACGGGTCCACCTACGTTCTGCACCTGACCCGCGCCGCTCGAGTTCGTTGGATCTTGCCCTTGCTCTGCGAACGGGTGCTCGAGGTCACGCTCGATGGGCAAGCCGTCCCGTTCACGCTCGAGGCGGGCTACGGGGACACGCGGTTGACGCTCGAGTCTGAAATGGCAATCACTACGGCGACGGTTTGTGTGCGCTGGGAGGGTCAGCGGGCAGCGCTCCAAACAATTTTGCTCGAGGGATTCGCGGGTCAAACCGTCAGCCATTTTTGGACGGATGAATTGATGGCGCTCGAGGATCCCCAGGGCTGCTTGGTGGACGTGGAGATGCAGGCACACGGCTTCCGGGCAACCCTCGGAGACTCGGTCGCCAAACACTTGGTGCTGGCTCGCCTCGAACATCTGAGAATGCCACGTTACCAACCGCTCGAGATACGGATTCTTGCCCCGCTCCAAGACCAATCCGCACTGCCCCCAAGCACTGACCTAGAATGGCAGCCGCTCGAGATCAGCGCCCACTTCAACGCGGATTTGCGAACCATTTACCAGCAGTCTTACCTCACGCCGCGCCCAGCCACCTGTTCAGTGCAGCTTGGAACGGATGGCTACTCACCTTGGACGTACCCGTTCTGGAGTATGAAACCGCCGGTGCTCGAGTTTGAAAACCTCAACCCAGACCCGCAAGGCTGGCTTTGGAGCGACGCTCGAGTTCCCTTTTTGTGGAAGGACAGTGTCTTGAATGCTTGCCTGACCTCACGCTGGGATAACTTCCCAACTCAGATTGACTTAGGGATTTCGGCGGTTGGGCGCAACTTGCATGCGCTGATCTCTGGCACGACCAACCCGATGCAGGTTGGACTCGCCAATGCTGCCCTGCACCTGACCTACGCGGACGGCAGTACCGATTCACTCGAGTTGATTCACCCCAATAATTACCTGTCCCTCTCAGGGCGTTACGACTGGGACATTGACACGTTTGCTTTGCCGAACCCACCGCCGCAAATCCAGCTCGGGGAGCACACTCGCGCCGTGGTCGTGAGCTGTCCACTGCGCCCGAACCTCGAGCTGGTGCGAGTCTCGCTCGAGTGTTTGTCCGAAGAAGTCGTGGTTGGCTTACTGGGTCTGACCGTGGTCGTATGAACCTGTCTCGTACTCTAGCCTCGAGTGTGCCTCTAAACCGTTGCACCTCGACCTCGAGCAGCCGCTGCTGCAAGATCGTTACCAGCGCAGCAACGCACCGACCAGAAGCGTGGCTGCTCGAGCAGGGGGGGGCTGTGGCACGATACTTTGCAGCCTTCGGAATCGGTGGCTATCTGGGGGCAAACCCTCGCCGGTCAGGTGTCCACCGAGGGCAACCTGCGGGTGCTGGCTTTTTCCCGCTCACAAGCTGATTTGGGAACGGTTCACCTCGCCCATCGCCTTTGGAATAAACCATATAGAGAAGCGGAAGATTTTGCGACGACTTTTGCTGAAAAACCACTTCCTGCAACCCGTGACCCAGCCTCGAATTGAACATCTGGCTCGAGCAGCGCGAGTGGTTCTCGAGTGAATGAGCCGAACGACCGTCAGAAACGAGACTCGAGCGCGAGCAAATCATCGTACACCCAACAGTCTCTTTGAACCTGCTCTGCGCGGTACATACTGGCACTGACCCCGAAGTGCTGCTTGAAACGCCTCGAGAAGTAATTTGGATCGCCCCAACCGACCTCCTCAGCAATATCACTGATCGGGCGAGTTGTACCGAGCAGCAGTGCAGCGGCGCGCTCGGCTCGCCAGTGAGCCAAGTATGCCATCGGCGGCAATCCCAGATGTTGTCGAAATAACCGTGACAGGTACGACGGCGCAACGTGCAAGGCATCCGCGAGTTCCGTCAAACTCCACTGGCGAAACGGTTGAGCCTCGAGCATCTGCACGCCGCGCAGCACGGCTGGATGGGAGTTGAAAGCTGCGTTTCTCGAGGTTTCAGGAACACCGTTAGCGAGTTGACCCAGAAACAACAGCAACCGAGCGATGCGTTCGGACAGCGCGGATGCCTTGGCTAGCGCCTGGAGCTGGAGTTCGGCTTCTCTGAGCGTCGAAGGCTCGAGAAACGCGCTGGCCAATCCGTGCGTTCCAGCCCGCGTTCCCGTCCATAGCAGGTTGCCGAGCGCAGGGTCGTTCAGCGTCCACGAGAGTTCGTACCTCAGCAGTTCCGAGGTGAAGTAACAGTTGAAGACTTCCAAATTTTCGCAGGCGAAATACGCGTGCCAAGCGCCGGGACGCAGCAAGAAGGCATCGCCAGCCCGCAACGTCTGCTCACCGAGCGGTGATGCGTGAACACCTGAGCCGCCCAGCACCACAGCCGCCTCGTAAAACTCGTGATCGTGGTGGCTGTGGTGACCATTGAGCCGAAAGCGCCTCGAGTCAGTGCTGCCTTGCCCACCAAAGACCGCCAAGCGCGACATGCGCTCGATGGTGGGTGGCTGTGCGGGTTCCGGGTTGCTCACGAGGATCACGCTGCTGATCTTAGCCCAACCGTGACGAACGCTGTTGCTTGCCTGCACCTCGAGTCTTTCCGATACCTCAGGTTCAGCCAATGAAGGTTCTCGCACCTGGGAACAGCTCGCCATCCAGTAATGCGCCCGCCTCGAGTCCGAGTGGATCGGTTACGACATGCCGCGCACCCGTGTAAATCGTTGCCTCATCCACGAAAATGACGACGTGTGCGACGCGGGCTTGATCCGTGAAATTCGGGGTCGCCATGTGCGGACAGCGACCGTGGTGAAAGGTGCAGTCGCCAGCCCGCAGTGGCACGGTCACGCGCGGCGACCAGATCAGGTCGGGGGCAACGTCAAAAAATCCTTGCTGAGCGGACAGGCTGGTCGGTGGCAACTCGGTTCTGCCTTGCACACCGGGAATGAAGGTCATGCAGCCGCGCTCCACGGGCACGTCGACCAGCGCGATCCAAGCGCTGATCGGGTGGGTGGACTGGGTGTGTGGCCAGTACGGCTGATCCTGGTGAAACTCGGTGGGTTTGCTGTTTTGAGCGGGTTTGATCAGGATTTGATCGTGCCATAGCCGCAACGCGACGCCCGCAAGTTGCTCGGCTGCCGCTGCGATATTGGGGTGCTGGGTTAGTCTTGCCATTGCGGCGTCTTCGCGCCAGACGTTGACCGATTGCCTGAACATCGCATTGTCGGAAATTGCGCCGAGTCGCTCTGTGGCGGCGACGGCCGCAGCACGAAACTCACTCGCTTCTTCGCGGTTGATGATATTTGGCACGTGAACGAAGCCATCGCGCTGATAGGCTGCTTTGAGGTCAGCGGAAACGGAAAATGCGGCGGGCGCGGTCTGAATCATGGTTGACTCCTCGAGAACTGGTTTTTAGCGACAGCGTTTTTGGGAACACCTCAAGTTTGCCCGAAGCTCGCGGCGCGGCGTTAGCCTGAAGCGCTCAATTGAGTAGCACAAAATTAACTTTGCACTTTAGTCTTCTATCGGGTCATAGTCCAAACCAAGACCTCAGCTGATGCCTCGCGATCTACCGACACGCAGTAACTAATGCGGACTAGCACTACTCTGCCACTTTGATTAAGGGGAATTTTCCAGCACGCATAAACGCTTACCGTACCTCGAGCAGCGAACCCGCAACACCTCCTCGAGTCGCCGCACCGCAGGCAACGACGGCTGCGGAGGTGGTCTCACCGTGCTCAAAGGCTCACCGTTCGCTTCACGCAAGCAAAAAAGCGAGCGCCAACATCGTCAGCAGCGCGTGATGCTGCAATCCAAGCCACGAACGACCCTCGAAGTAATCTAAGCCTAATTCCTCCTTGAGTTGCTGATGAACCTGCTCACACGACCACCGCGCCTTGATCGCTGCAACAACCGTCAGCAACGGCGTGTCAGGCGGATGATTCGTCAAGTAGAACTTGCGCTCGCCCGTGGAACGCCGCTCGCCCACTACCCACACCTCGTCCCCTGGTAAATGATCCGCCCGCGAACGAATGGGTTCGTCTGCCACACGTAACCGCAACGCTGCAAAGCGCGCTCGCAGCTCGCCCTTGATTCCTGTGCGCCAACTCAACTCGAGCCACGCCTCGTTCGGCAAAGCGTTCAAGGTAGCTTCGACGCTGAGCCGTTCCTCGGTCACGACCGGGTGCTTGGGTTTGCGTCCTCGGAAGTGTTTTGGTGGTGGCAGCACGCGTACCTCAAGCGGATAAACTTTTTGAATGCGTGGTACGCCTACCGCTCAGGTGAAGCCTCGAGCACCTAAAGCTTTGCGAAACTCCGCGCTGCAATATCCAGCGTCGGCAAGGACAACACCGCACTCCACGCCTGCGGCTCGCACACGATCAATTTCCTCAAGGGCGATTTCAGTGCAGCGTCGGATTAATCTTTAATGCTTGGATACCGTTTACAGAATTTCTCTCGAGCCTTAACAATCGAAAACTGCCAATCCACCCTTACCCGAGCCTCATTCCGCGCTTTCACCCACACCTTCACTTCCCGTTCTAACAACGCCAAACTCCCAATTCGCCTACACAAACACTGCCTTGATAACGCACTCAACTCGAGTTCAGCCTTCTTGACCCCAAAACGCACCTGACGGGCGGGGTCGCATATTCAACCAACTCGACTTTACAGGCGTGTAATGAAACTCATACCGTTGCCCTAACCCAAAAGCGTCACTCGGTTTTAAATGTGCGTAAAACGAACTCGTACTGTGCGTACTTAAATTATCTTGTACCAACACTATCTTCTCAGCTTCTTTGAACTGCTCACTCAAATACTGCATGAACAGCATGTACTCCAACCCAGAACGTTGCCTGAACACTTTCATCCGACGTTGTCCTGTGAGTGGTTCAAACGCAAGAAAAACCGTGCAACACCCGTGTTTTGCGTACTCGTAATGTTCTTTGCGTGTTTTACCTGCTTCCATTGGTATTGGGGTCAACACGTTATCAATCAGAAAGCAAGGTCGTTCATCAAACACCACCAACGGACGCTTTGCATTGTAAGGCAAGCTGTACAAGTGCAGGATGTTCTCCATCCGAGCGAAAAACAGGGGATCAAGTTTGCCTAAACACCAACTTCGGACTCGATGCGGTTGAAGCGCGTTTTTTTGAGGATTTCTCCTACCGTATCAAAATGAATATCCTCAACATAACCAAGTTCAACTGCTTTATCTGCCAGTAAACGTAAACTCCATTGACCACGACCTTCAGGAGCTTCACTGCAAGCTAAGGTTGTGATTTTGGCTCGAGTTTCACCATCAAAGATTGTTGGACGACCAGGACGAGGTTTTTCTTTGAGGAGGTTCAGACCTTCGGTTTGGAATCGGCGACGGATGTTTCGCACGGTACAAATACTGACTTCAACTCGAGTCACGATTTCAGGGTCAGGAATTCCTTCATGGGACAGGAGTAGGATTCTGGCGCGTTTTACGGTTCGTGGGGTCGTGGTTTTCTTTTTGGTCAGGTGTTGGAGTTCACGGTGTTGTTTTTTGTTGAGTTTCACAAGGTAAATGTTTTTTGGCATCCATCACAATACTCTTTAATCCGACGCTGCACTAAGTGCAGATTACGGATTTGGGAAGCTCGAGACACCGTGATGTGCGGTATCTCAGGGTTTTTATGATGAATCGTTCATTTGAAAAGTGCTATTTTCGAGTCATGAAAAGAATTCGAGTCTTCTTGATAATTGCATTGCTCTGTGGTCTTGCGTGTGCTGAAAACTTCGAGTTCTTTCACTACCTGCAAGCCAGTCAAAATCCAGACTATCCGTACAGTATTGACGTCGGGAATCCAGGCAAAAAACCGCTCGAGATCAGTACCAAACACGAACTTTCAAAGCTGACACCTTTAACTCAAGGACTTGGACGCGAAACCTTGGCAAGCATACATTTTGCCGCAGATGTTGCATCAACACTGGTTTTGCCAGCCCAGCAAACCAACAATAATACTCCACTCAATTTTCGTATCGAGACAGATGCACCAGTTGGCGTGTATAACTTGGTACTCGAGTTTCCTGGTTGGAAGCCAAATATGCACCCAATTGCGCTGAATACAAACCTAAAGTTTTCAACTGCTCCGCGTTTGAGCAATCGATATTTGTACGTTGGTGATCCTCGTAATCAATATTTGCTTGGCGACAAAGCTTTGAGTCCAGAGCAATTGAATGGATCGATTTTTACGTTAATCGCTTTAGATGCCAGCAAAGCCACCTTTACCGTTGAAAATCTCAAAGGCAATGTCACAATAGAGTTTGATTCTGGAAAGTCTTTTCCTGGTTTGGCATTGATTATTCCCGACCCGACGATTGATGTCTTGTCTCAAAAATATGTCGGTAAAAAAGTTTGGCATTTTGGCGGATTCGCCCTCACTTGTTTTCCTGCTGCAAATGTCCAAGTGTCATATCAAGGGAACATGGACAGTCATGCTCGAGTCAAACGAATTCTAAGGCTTGTCATTCCAAGCGAACTGCATCTTACAGGAGGTTACGGACAAGGCAATGCGTTTATGTCATCAGGAGATTTTGTGGTTGTCACGCCACTGGCGATTCAATTTGAAGATACGCAAGGATTGACCAAAAGTATGGTTGGTAGTTTAGGCGACAACCTTGATGGACTCAGTCTCTTTGAAAATTCAAATTGCAATAGGTTTATTGAATTGGACGCTGACCCTTGGCAACTCGAGCGATTGTTCAGTTTGACTCCTGCCAGCCCTCGAGTTCCACGGGAGTACAGTTCTCTGATCGGTTTGGATCGTTGGCAAATGGCGTGGTTGTGGGGTTTTCCAAGTGTTAATTTTGGAACTCGAGCTGAGTTAATGAAACTTCCAGAATGGCAATATGAAAATATTCCTTTTCCCAAAAGCGTCTTTTTTAGTAAAGATCATGTGATGAAAGTTGAAATTTCAAGGCTGCCCTAAAAAAATTGGACACTCGAGATTCCAGTTGTTAGGCTAAAGCCATGACCCAAGCCAATCTGTCTCTCGAGGCTGCATGAAACTTCAAACCCTGAAACCCGTGGCATTCCTGGGTTCGGATGCCACCGCGACCATTCACAAGCTTTATCAACTCGAGCAGCGTTTCTTACCGCTCGAAGTGCCGCCGCACAGCAAGTTAGATCGGGTGATCGCGGGGCTTGAATCACTGGGTTTTCTGGGCGCAATCGTGGTCGGCAACCCAAGCACAGAATTAAACGCATTGGTCGAACGCAAAACCCACAGCGCCAAACGGGCGGGCGCTATCGATGCGGTCATCGTCTCGAGCGGCAGCCTCGGCACGAACACGCTCGAGGATTCGCTGGTCAGTACCCTCGAGACGGTGCGTTATCGTGGCGTTGGCGGGCATTGCGTGGTGTTGGGCGGTGGGGCGGTGGCGTTTGCCGCCACGCAACTCGCCCGAACGGGTTTTAAAACCATGACCTTTGCCGCGCCAGACCGTCCCGCCGCCGAAAAACTGGCAAGGGCAGTGCCTGCGGGTGTGACCACCAGGGCATTAACGTTTGAAGAGCCAAATTTACTCGATGCGCTCGAGCGTGCCGATTTGCTGGTGCATTGCAGCCCAGACGTGTACTTGGATGCGCGGCATTTGCAGCCGTATCACACGCTTCTCGAGGCGCATTCCGAAACCAGTTTGGCGGTTGGTCTGGAACGCGCCGGCGGCAACGTGATCGGTTTTAAACTCTCAAACGCGCATCATCTGGCGGCTCAACTCGAGTTTGTGACCTCAATTAAATTTGATCCTGCCAGTTTGATGTGAATTTAATCCTCGAGCAAGCCTTTTAATTTCGCAAACGGGTTGCTCGAGTCTTGCACGCGGTCTTTGGGAATGTTGGGGCATTCAGACAGTTGTTTTTTCAAGGCTGGCGTGTCGGCGGCAAGCACCGCGCAGGTGCCGGCTGGAATGTTGTTGAGGTTTGCGCCGCAACTGCTGCACAACCCCTTGCATTCTGGGCTGTGAACCACAGTTAGGGGCATTTCAAAACTGAATGCCTCGGCAAGAATCGGACTCAGTTGCAGGCTCGGATCGCCGAACATCAGGCAGTCCTCGCCGTCGTCGAGGGTTTGACGGGTGGCGGTCTTAAATTTGGCGCTGTAACGCAGCAAACTCTCGAGCCTGGCTTCGACTGGAACGCGGGTTGGGGTCAAGCACCTCGAGCATTCCATCAGGGCGATGCCTTTGATCCAGCCGTGCAAGTAAAACTCGCCTGGTCCAACGTTGTTCACAGAGGCTCGCCACTGGGCGGGTTCGGCTAACGCAATGATGGTGATGCTGGGTTCTAAACCGTCGGGGTGTTCGGTGATGAGTTCAAGCTGCGCGACCAAACCGCTGCCGCTGACATCACCACCGTCGCCATGCAAGATGCTGGCAAGATTTAAGCTGGGAAGTTCTATTTGGGTCATACGTTCCCAGTTTAGCGCGAATGGAGCAACATCACATCCGCCACATTCACTATTTGGTCTCGAGCAGTTGAGCTTCCAACTTGGCAGCGGTCATCAATGCCACACCCAAAGCCCCAGCGTTGCTGCCCAAATTCGAGGTTTTGATGGTGCTGCGCAAACCCAACCGCTCGAGATGAACGCGGGTGGGTTGAACGATC
>JAYTKL010000359.1:0-11314 GCA_043730305.1 Deinococcales bacterium
CTCCTCGAGTTCAAAGAAGGTTTGAGTCCCTTGGCTTGGGAATTGCTTGGATTGGACCAATTTGACGTGGTCATGCCACCCGAAGACGGCGCTACCTACGAAGAAAACGCGATGATCAAAGCCGCCAGCATTTCGCTTGCCACCAAAATGGTCGCCCTTGCAGACGATTCTGGACTCGAGGTTGAGGCTTTAAACGGCGCCCCTGGGGTGTACAGCGCCAGGTTTGGCAACAAAAAATCTGATCTCGAGCGCAATCTTCACTTGCTCGAGCACCTCAGAAACGTGCCGCAACCGCGAAAAGCCAAATTTGTCAGCGTGATTGCACTGGCGCACCCAGACGGTTTTGTCGAAAGCTACCGGGGCGAAATCGAGGGTCTGATTCTCGAGGGACCCCGTGGTGAGGCGGGTTTTGGTTACGACCCGTTGTTTTTGGTCCCCGAACTTGGCAAGACCTTTGCGGAACTGACTGTTGAAGAAAAACGCAAAATCTCGCACCGTGGACGGGCACTCGAGGCGTTGTTGCTTGCGTATAAATCAGGCAATCCACGCCGTGAGGTCAGCAAGCTCGAGTGAGCTGCTGATTCTCAAACACCAAACGAATACCAATTCCGTAGGGTGCGCTGTGCGCACCCATGTACTCCGACTTAATCAGTTTTTTCGTTCACCACAACAAAAGTCTAGTGTTTTTAGTTCTCCCCTGCGAAGTAGGGGAGGTGGCTCGAGTGAAACGAGAGACGGAGGGGTCGTGCAGCATCAATATGACGACTGCGTGTTGCGCGACCCCCCGCCGCAAGCGGCGACCCCCTACTTCGCAGGGGGTGACTTTTTAGTGTCTGAAACGCTATTTTCAACTAAGTCGGAGTCAATGCCGTGCGCACCGCTTGAATTTATGACTTGGTGCGAGAGGCGACCATGCCCGATAGGTGCATTTCATGGTCAAGAGGCGACCATGCCCGATAGGTGCTGCTTCAAAAACAAGACAGGTGCGTCTTGAGACCAAGAAGAAGCGGTGCTGCCGTAGGTGCGTTTTAGAACCAAGAAGCTCATCCTACAAAATTGAATCAAACCCTGACATTTCATGTTTGTCATGAGAGCGTTATCACCTGCCTTTCACGGCTCACTCGAGTTAATGAACTAGACTTTTTAAAATCAGTTTTAAAGGAGTAGCGTATGGGTGATCTCGAGGCAGGTCAAAAAGATGGTTTAGATACGACAAAAGATGGTTTAGATACGACAATTCCCGAACCCGCCACAATTGCCTCCCACTCGAGGCGCAAGTTTTTACGTGCTGGTGGTGCGTTGGTGGTCACGGCGGCGGTGATTGCTGGCGCACGGGAGGCGAACGCGAACCTGCGTGGTTTCTCGAGCGACGTGAAGCTTGAAAAGCCACTCTTGAGCACGAGAAAAACGGGGAAACCCGCGATTCCTGCGCTCGAGATTGTGGTGTTTAACCGCCTTGCCATCGGTTGGCGTCCCGGCGATTTGGAGGCGTTTCGCAAATTGCCTGGCAACAATGCCGAAAAACTGCGCTCCTGGCTTGAGCTTCAACTGGGTCCAGAAAAGATTGCCGACCCCGACTGCGACGCCAAACTTGCCAGCCTCGAGTCACTCTCCAAGCCACTCGAGGTTGCTTGGACAGATTATTACAAGAATCTTGACGAAAAAGACGAAAAGAAATACCAGAAAATGGGCATTCCGACGCTTGAGGCGCGGCTTGCCACTGTCACGCGCATGGTCTATAGCAAGCGTCAGTTGCTCGAGGTGATGGTTGATTTCTGGCACAATCATTTCAACGTTCATCCCGAACGCGACGACAGCATTCGCCCAACCTTTATGAGCTACGACCGCGATGTGATTCGCGCCAATGCCTTCGGAAATTTTCGGGTGATGCTCGAAGCGGTCGCCAAGCACCCCGCCATGTTGCGCTACCTCGACAATGCCTCGAGCAACCGTGCTGGACCGAACGAAAATTATGCCCGCGAATTGTTCGAGTTGCACACGATGGGCGCAGAAAATTACCGTGGCGTCGGGCGTCAACGCGATGTTTCGGGTTATGCCCAGGGGAAACCAGAAGCTTATGTGGACGATGACGTTTACGAGGCGACGCGCTGTTTCACGGGCTGGCGCATTGATGACAACATCGACGAGCCTGGTTTTAACAACACGGGTCAGTTTGCCTTTTTTCAACCCTGGCACGACCGTTTTCAAAAAACCGTGCTCGGGCGTTATCTGCCGCCCGATCAACCGAGCACCAAAGACGGTCAGGACGTGCTCGATGCACTGGCGACCCATCCTGGCACGGCGCGGTACATTGCCCGCAAATTGACCCGACGCTTGATCTCGGACAAGCCCCCGCAAAACGTGATTGATGCCGCCGCGAAGGTATTCCTCGAGAAAAAAGACGCGCCGGATCAAATGAAGCACGTGATTCGCAGCATCGTGCTTTCAAAAGAATTCGCCAGCACTTGGTCCGAGAAGATCAAACGTCCCTTGGAGCGTTTTGTCAGCGGTCTAAGGATTCTCGAGACAGACATCAAATTAAATGAAGACATGCTCTGGACGACGTATTACATGGGGCAAGCCTTGTTCGATCACCGTCCACCAGACGGTTATCCAGATTACCGTGAGGCTTGGGCGTCCAGTTCTGGTTTGCTGCGCAGTTGGCAATTTATGAACGGCATCGCCCAGGATTGGGACGAGAAATATCAATCTGGGGTCATGAAAACCAACGCGAACCGCCGCAAGCCCCTCGAGATTGCCGACTTCTGGCTCGAGCGTCTGCTGGGACGCAAACCCCATCCGCTCGAGATTCGGGATGATCTGATCAAATTCTTGGCGGATGGTGGCGATTCAAACACTGCCATCAGCGACGATGAAGCCCTCAAATGGCGGGTTCAGAGCATTGTTGGTTTTATCTTGATGAGTCCAGACTTCATGTGGAAATAAGGAGAGAGATGCAACACATCAACCGCCGCGAATTTATGATGGGCTGCTCGGCAGCCATTGCCGCCATGACGGGTTCTAAACTCTCGAGCCTCGCACTCGCCGAAGCGACGGGTTCGCAGACGCTGGTCACCGTGTTCTTGCGCGGTGGCTGGGATGCCCTCTCGGTGCTGCCGCCCCTTGACGGCAAAGACCGAGGCTTTTACGAAGCCGCCCGTCCGACTTTAAAAGTGCCCGTGAAAGGCGAAAACAAGGCACTCGAGTTAAATGCCCAACTCGGTTTGCACCCATCTTTAGCGCCACTGTTTGAACTGTACCAGGCGGGGCATCTGGCGGTGATTCCCGCCACCGGAATGCCCAGCAACACCCGTTCACACTTCGACGCCCAGGAGTACCTCGAGCTTGGCACACCCGACGCCCGCACCAGCCCGAGTGGTTGGGTGACACGTTTTTTGACGGGAACAAAATCTGGCAATGTTGCGGATTTACTCTCCGAAAGTTTGTCGCTGAATGACGAGCTGCCAACCAGCGTGCGCGGCAACCTGAAAGCCGTGGGATTCCCGAGTTTTGACGGTTTTCAACTGGCGGACGACGCCGAATACCGCAAATTTTTGGGAAATGCTTTAACCCGCCTCTGGGACGGCGACCAATGGCTGCAACAGGCGGGCATGACCGCACTTCGGGCGGTGGACACGATCACCAAAATTAATGCTGGCGAGTACAAACCCGCAAGTGACGCCAAATACCCCGACGACAGCGAGTTCTCCAAAAGCCTTCAAACCCTGGCTCGAGTCATGAAGGCAGGGCTTGGCGTGCGGGCTGCCACCGTGGACTTGGGCGGCTGGGACACGCACCAATACCAGGGTGAGAAAGCCCAGGGTTATTTTGGCAATTTGCTGTCCGAACTGGCGAAGGGTTTGGCGGCGTTCTTTACCGACCTAGACGGTTTGCGCGGCACGACCACGGTGGTTGTGATGTCCGAATTTGGACGGCGGCTTGACGAGAACGCCAGCTACGGCACCGATCATGGTCACGGCAGCGCCATGCTGGTGTTGGGCGGCAGCGTGGCGGGCGGCAAGGTTTACGGCAAATTCCCAGGACTTGCGCCAGATCAACTTTTTGACCGTGCCGATTTGGCGGTCACCACCGATTACCGCACGGTGCTGCTCGAGGTCATGCAAAAACGCTTTGGACTTAAAAATTCGCTCGATGTCTTCCCGAATTTTAAACCGAGTGCGGCGCTGGGCATCATGAAATAATCAAAAGCTCGAGTTGTAAGGCTCGAGCTTTTTGTTTTGGCTTAGAGCCTGTTTATGAAGGATTCTCGAGTCGTTTCAAGAAGCCAATATCAATGAGCGACTAGCAAATAGTGAACGATTTTTTGCCAATTGCTATTCGCTTCTTGACCATAAAACGCACCTCACGGGCATGGTCGCTCATTGCTCAAAACACTTCAAACCTGCGATATTTGCTCGCACAACGGACTTCATAAACACCTTCTTAGCGTTTTTTGTTGATGCCCGCAGAAAGTTTTTGATCTCGAGCCTCGGGTTGAAACGCCCCAGGAATTGGTAAATTTTGCAACTCTTCTAAACTCAGCATTTGCCGCCCCAGCATCTCCCAACCAAAACTGGTACGCGCCACCAGCGTCACCTGCACCACATCATCACCCAGTCGCTCGAGGATCAATTCTGCCTGAGGACCGAACGCCAGGCGGATGTTGGCGGGTTTTGTTGCTTCGGGTTTGATTTTTGAATCTTGGCTCATATGGCTTCTTTGCTGGGTTTGAATGAATCTGCTTGACGGGTTTTGTAATCCGAGTGTGCTGCATTCAAATTACCACTTCAAAAAGCGGTTTTGACTTTTTGCGTCACATTGCAAACATGAACGCCTTTAGCCTCTTCTCATGTTTGACTTGCCTAGAGCAATGGCTTGTTCGAGAGATATTCTCGAGTTAATTTTAGCCGTGGCTGAACGTAATCCTTCAAATTGGCGAATCCTGATCTGTGATGAAATGCAGTTCAAACCCGAAAACCTGATCATTGCTGGTTTTCAAATCGAATACATTCCCAACATGCCCAGAGAACAAATTCTGGCGCGACTTTCCGAGTTTGATTCCCTCATCACCCGCTCGAGAACCAAAGTCGATCTCGAGCTGCTCGAGGCGGGCACAAACCTTCGCGTTATTGGTCGCGGCGGGGTTGGCGTTGACAACATTGACCTGGAGGCGGCTTCACGGCGCGGCATCATCGTGCTTAATGCGCCAGAAGCCAACACGGTTTCCGCCGCCGAACTCGCCATCACGCTCTTAATGGCGGCATCTCGAGGGGTCACGCGTTCAGACAAACTGACCCGACAAGGCATTTGGGATCGCAAGTATCTGGGACGCGAAATCAAAGAAAAAACCTTGGGTATTATTGGTCTGGGACGCATTGGCACCATCGTTGCCAACCGCGCGATGGGCTTAAAAATGAATGTCATCGGTTACGACCCATACATCTCGAGCCGCCGTTTTGAATTACTCGGCGTCAAACGCGCCAACACCCTCGAGGAACTGCTGCCGCAAGTGAATGCGTTAACGGTACATACGCCATTAACCGAAGAAACCAAAGACATGATCGGCGCTCGGGAACTCGCCATGCTGCCAAGCGGCGCAATTGTCATCAATGCCGCCAGGGGTGGCATCATCAACGAACACGCGATTGCCGCCGCCCTCGAGGACAAGCACTTGTTCGCGGCTGGTATCGATGTCTTTGTCGAAGAACCACCCAAACTCGACCATCCGCTGCTTGGGCGCGACGATGTCGTGATTACCGCCCATTTGGGTGCAAACACCTTAGAGGCGCAAGACCGCGTCGGTTCAGAAATTTTAGAGCGTGTCTGCGCCGCCCTGAACGGGGACGTGTCACGCGGTGCAATCAACGCGCCCAAAATGGATGCCGACACCTTAGAAAAAATTGGACCCTACATGAAACTCTGCGAACGCATGGGTCACATGCTGGCGCAACTCGAGATTGGCGCAGCTCAAGAACTCGAGGTCGAATTCTCGGGGCGTTTCCCAGGCGATTTAGATCCCATTTTCTCGAGCGTTCTGGTCGGTTACTTGCGCGGTATTTTGGAAGAAACCCCAAACCTGATTAATGCTCGCGCACTCGCCAAAGAACGCGGCATAGCGCTGACCCTAAAAACCAGGGAAGAGTCTGAAGATTACGCCAACGAAATCAAAGCCAGCATTTCCGACGGCAAACGCGTGCGCAGCGTCGCAGGCACTTGCTTTGGCAAGCAACCACGCCTGACCCGCATTCGCAATTACCGCCTCGAGCTTGCCCCAGAAGGCTGGGTGCTCATTTGCACCAACATCGACCAACCAGGCGTGGTCGGCAAGATTGGCAGCATGATGGGCGAGGCTGGCGTCAACATTGCCGGAATGCAGCTCGGACGCGACGAACCAGGCGGCAAAGCCTTGTTTGCCCTCAGTTTGGACGCCAAACCCAACAATGGTGTGCTCGAGAAAATTCGGTCTCTCGAGTTCATTGAAAGTGCTTTCGCCGTCGAATTTTCCTGAGCACAAATGAAAACCGTAGGGTGCGCCTTGCGCACCTCGAGTCATTCAAAAACGGTGCGCAAGGCGCACCCTACCCGGAGGCAGTCCCATGTTCCGCAAACGCCTGATCGCACCAGGACCCGTCGAAACCTCCTATGAGGTTGGACTGGCATTGGCGCAACCCCAACTGCATCACCGCAGCCCAGAAGCCAAAGTTGTAGTGAACCTTGCTCGAGAATACCTGCGCGTGGTTGCCGGTTTGCCGCTCGAGTCTGGCTTTGAACCTTTGATTGTGACCGCCTCTGGCACTGGCGCGTTCGAGGCAGCCCTGGTGTCACTCGTTGCAGCAGGCGCTAGCGTGGTCAGCGTCTCGAGTGGCAAATTTGGTGAACGTTGGGCGGACATGGCTCGAGCTTTGGGGTACGGTGTTTTTGAACAGCGTTTTGAATGGGGGAGGGCTGTCGATCCAACAGCCATCACAACCTTAATTCAAGCCAATACCGAGGCTCGAGCCGTGCTTGTCACGCATTCCGAAACCAGCACGGGAACACTCAACGATGTTGCCGCGATTTCACGCGCCGCCAAAGCCGTCAGCCCCGACATTCTGGTGATCGTGGACGCCATCACCAGCCTTGGCATTGCCGAACTTCGCCCGCTCGAGTGGGGTCTGGACGCCATCATCAGCGGTTCGCAAAAAGCAGTTGGTGGACCACCAGGACTGGGTTTTGTCTACCTGTCACCCAAAGCCATTGCCATCCTCGAGAATTCAAAACAAGCGGTTTATTACTGGGATTTGAAAAAAGAACTCAAAGCTCAAAAAACAGGCGAAACCGCCTACACCCCAGCCATCAACCTGATCGTGGGTTTAAACGCCAGCCTCGAGCCAATGGCAAATGAAATTTCAGTCATTGGGTTAGAACAATACTGGCACAACAAAAAACGCTTGAACGATGCACTGCTCGAGGCGGCAAAAGCACTCGGTTGCCGCAGTTTCTCGGAATGCCCAACCCCAGCCTGCGTGACCCTTGTGCCACCAGAACCCGTGACCGGACGAGACTTGTTCAAAGCCTTGCTGTCCCGCAACGCTCGAGCCATGACCGGGCAGGACGCCATCAAAGACAAAATCGTGCGCATCAGTTTTATGGGTCATTTTGACCGTTACGACGCGCTGTCGTTCGCGGGTTTGCTCGAGGATGCGCTTGTGGATTGCGGCGCTCCCATCACTCGAGGCGCTGGCGTGAACGCACTTTGGAAAGCTTTACAATCTTGATTACTTCGGTACAACGTTAACCACCCATTGCAACATCACAGGACTCGAGCCGCGAATATCAATTCGGGCTTGCACCGCATAATTCCCTGGAGCAGTACCGCTTGGAACTTTCAACGCGGCGTTGATGCTGTACTCGCCCAAATAAACTCGAGTCACCGTGTTGATCGTGTCATCAAACGCGGTCACGCTGCTCGAGTTGGCAATTAACTTAACGCCGTCACTGCCAATCCCAAAATTCCAACCTGGCGGTAAAAACAAACTGCTGATGTCAGCAAGATCAAGTGACGCGAACGCACTCGAGTCGCCCAGTAGTGAAATCTGGTTGGCGTGTTGCCTGAACAACTCGGCTGGACGCAACCCGAGTCTTGAAACATCACCAGCGACAATTTTTAACATCGTGTCCGTGCCAGCTTTTGCCGTGACGCTGCCATTTGCGTGAACCTCTTTTGGGTTAAACGAACCCCCAGATTCAAACGCGGCGCACGAAGTCAACGTTAAAGCAAAAACCAAGATCAAAAATTTTTGAACCAATGTCATGACTGAAAGTATAACCCGAGTCACACGGATTCCTCGAGCTTCCAAGAGAACCTTTTAACAGCATTGAATATCTGCCAAATTGCGTATGCGTTTTGTAACCCCAAGACGTTAAACTCGAGCTTGGAGGTGGTTCTATGATTTACTTGACCGCATTGGTTTTCAACTTTTCGCCCTTACAAAAAAGGAGCACCAATGCCCCAAGCACCACCAGAAATCCGTGCCGCCAAAGAACCATTGACCACCAACGAATTTAGACGAGCGCTCGAGCAAGGTTTAGGACGCGCTATTTTGTGTTTGAAAAACCATGATCCAACGCCGTATAAAGAAATTATTCTCGAGACTTGTTTGAAAGATACCCGTTACGACCAACAATCTGAAGGTAGTCGTGTTCCATATTTGATGGAAGCGATTGATTTGTGTCATGACGAGAATTTTTTTCGAGATGCAATTCTTGAGGCACACCCTGCAACGCCAAGTGAAGTCCCAGATTACGCGGATACTTGGCTCGAGGAACAATTTACAGATTTTGCACTGGCATTTGCCAAACGTGGCAACGAAAAAGCTCGAGATTTGCTTTATGACAGTTTTGCTGCTAATCCAGAATATTCCGAGAAGTTTGCGCTTGGACGTGCTGAGGCGATTACTAAATTAGATGGATTGATTGGCTTGACCTTTGTTCTCGAGCAATATGCAAAAGTTGCAAGCGAAATCCTTGAATATTATCCGTCATCGTGGTTCAAAAAATTACTTGCTAAACGCTATACCGAAGAAGTCATTGAACAACATGTGAAAGAATTATGCGAAGCTAATCCTGCCGTACAGAGTTTTGTAGACAGATTTGACGCTCAAATAGAAGTCCAAATACCCAAAATAAACAAGAAACCAACAGCGACATATGCACAATTTCAATTGATGCTGCAACAACGAAGTGATTATCCAGGTGGCATTCGATTTTGGGGGAAACGTGCGACCAAGACAATGTTCAAGCGGGTAGCTCGAGAATTGCTTCAGCAAACCGACCCTGAACTGATTCGTGGGTATTTGTATGCTTTTTGCTATCGGGAATTCCCGTTTAGCTTTAAACATTTACTCCGTCTCGTAGTGCATGAGCAACAGGATGTGCGTTTGCATTCGGTCATTGCATTGCATAACTTTCAGAATTCTCAAGTACGTGAATTGGCTTTAGAACTGATTGAAGACGCACATTTGCGTTCGGTAGCCGTTGGATTGTTTGAGCTAAATTATCTTCCTGGTGATGCCGAGAAAATTGTCGCAGTGTTGCAAAAGATTAGTGACCCAGATGAAATACATAGCGTTGGATATTGTGTTCGTGATGTGTACAAAGAGAATCGGGTTTCGGAAGCTCTCGAACCATTGATCTTGCAATATGAATTTAACTTGTGTTCGCAGTGCCGAGAATTTACGCTTGACCTTCTAAAAGACCTTGAAATTCTTCCAGATTGGATGCTTGAGGAAGCGCAGTGGGATTCTTATTCCGACACTCGAGAAACAGTTCAAGCGTGGCTCACACCCAAAACCCCATAACCTCGAGCCACGAAAACCCGCAAAATTTCAGGAGGACAACTTGTCGTGTCCTCCCTTTTCTCGAGCTTATTCTGTTGTTTCCACCCCATCCTCAAGTTTCGTGCTTTTCTCGCGCCTTGCTCGTCTGACCGCATCTTTTAACAAAAACTCGATTTGCGCGTTGGCACTTCGTAACTCGTCACTCGCCCATTTCTCGAGCGCGTCGAACAAGTCGGGGTCAATGCGCAGTAAGAATTTTTTCTTTTCCGCCATGTTTACCCCCTGCCCCAAGGTTTCATCAGTACAGCGTTCCGGTGTTAATCACGGGTTGGGCGTTGGATTCGCTGACCAGGGCGACCATCAGGTTGTTGACCATTGCAGCTTTGCGTTCTTCGTCCAGATGCACGACCCCTTCGGCTTCAAGGCGTTTGAGGGCAATTTCGACCATGCCGACCGCGCCGTCCACGATTTTGGCGCGGGCAGAAATCACGGCTTCGGCTTGTTGGCGTCGCAGCATGGCTTGGGCGATTTCTGGGGCGTATGCCAGGTGTGAAAGACGGGTTTCCATGATCTCGAGTCCGGCAACTTCGAGGCGGTGGTGAAGTTCGGCTTTTAAGGCTTCACCCACCTCGTCCGGGTGGCTGCGCAGGCTGTGTGTGGCGTCGGTGCTGGACGCGTCGTGCGATTCGTAGGGGTAGCGTGTGGCGATGTTGCGGATGGCGGTTTCGGCTTGAATGCCAACGAAGGTTTCGTAATTTTCGACATCGAACAGTGCCCTGGCGCTGTTGACCACGCGCCAGACGACCACGGCGGCGATTTCGATGGGGTTGCCGTTGGCGTCGTTGACTTTCATTTTTTCACTTTGAAAGTTTCGGACGCGCAGACTGATGCGTTTTTTGGCGGTGAATGGGTTGACCCACCACAGTCCGTCGTCGCGCAGGCTGCCTGCGTATTTGCCGAACAGGGTTAAGACCCTGGCTTCGTTGGGTTGCACGACGAACAAGCCGCCCAAGATCAGGCTTGCTGCGGTCACCAGCGCCACGCCAATGGCAACTTGCCAGCCAGTGTCGCTCGATGCGCCTGTAAAGATCATGTAGGCACTCAGGGCAGCGATTGCCAGTCCGACGATGAAGAAGAGGTAGCCGTTGACTTTGACGGCGCTGCGTTCCGATGTACCTGTCATGGTGCTGCTGTTCATGGGGTTCTCCTTGAGGCTCGAGGTGTGAGGGTTGGCTCGAGTGCTCTTGGTTATCAATATGATATCACTTTGCTATTGGTTTCCTGAGTCTAAATGTTTGAACTCGAGTCTTAAAATTTAGCAAGCGGGTTAAACATAGCCTGGCACACTTTTGAAACCGTTGTAAATCGCGTTGTGGCTTACCAAATAAGCCATTTTTGCATTTTAGATGTATCCCGCATCACAGGCTTTTGATTCTGCTTAAAGCATACTGACGCAGTTGATTGACAGCACCAATCAACTCGAAGTCGCCCGATTC
>JAYTKL010000360.1:0-1310 GCA_043730305.1 Deinococcales bacterium
GGTGGTGTCGTGAGATCATCACAACCCCACCCAAGAACCTGAGCTAGAACACTGTGAGGGACGCGTTTTAACGCGAATCTCGCGGTCTATGAAAAACAATCGTCCCTCAATCGAAAGTTTAGCCTGCCAAAACCCAAACTGCCAAGACCACCAAAAAACCAAGCTAAATAACCTGACCGTCCGAAAAACTTACGGACAAGACCAAATTCGGTACTTACGCTGTCAAACGTGTGGACTTGAATTCAGTGAACGCAAGAACACCATGCTCTGGAACACGAAAATCAGTGAGGCTCGAGCCGTTCAAATCGCGGATTGCCTATCCGACAAAAATAGTTTGAAAGGTACAGTCCGCATCACCAAAGCCAATAAAAGCACAGTCAAACGTCTGCGACGAGAGATTGGTAAGCAAGCCAAAAAAGTTCATAACGCACTTGTTAAGAACGTCAAAGCCAAAGTCGTTGAATTTGACGAACGCCATGGTTTTGCAGTCAGTAAAGATCAACCTGTCTGGGAAGGAACAGCGATTGATCCGATCAGCAAATTAACAATCTCGTTATGCGTAGGAAACCGAGACGAATTCATGGCACAACGTCTGATGGAAGATGTGCAGCAAAGACTGAAAGACCCAAGTGATTTACTGGCAGTGAGTGATGGGTTTATCGCGTACCAAACGAATTTCGCACAGATTTATGGTCGAAAATACTCGAGTAAAAATAAGCAAGGCAAGAAAACGACGATCACTCGTATTCCTCGAGGTGTGGCTCATGCGGTGGTCAAAAAAGAGTACAAAGGCAAACGTCTTGTTGGGGTGAACACGCTGATTGCTCATGGAACGAAAAAGTGTGTGTTGAAGGGGTTAAAACGCATGGGTGATTTTAAGATTAACACCAGTGCAGTTGAACGTTCCAACCTCACGAATCGGAGTATGAACGCGTACCAAGTTCGGAAGAGCGCGGCTTTTGCTAGAAGTCTTGAATCGAGGCATTCATTGGCTTGGTGGGTGACGACAGTCTTGAATTTCTCGAGGGTTTCCAGGGTTTTACGAGTGAAACTCGAGCAAGCTGTTGGACGGAGGTTGTACTTGGATCGGACGCCTGCGATGGCGGCTGGTATTGCGGATCATGTGTGGGGGACGTTGGAATTACTCCGTTTCGCAATTCCAAAATAGGGGGATGAGATCATCTCACGACACCACCCGTTTGGGCAGTATCCGATAATTTCCCATTAAAACTATCTCTTATCTCGAGTTTTTGTGAATAAAATCTTGTATCAGTTTGTCAGTGATTTGAATTTCACCTGATGCGATTTGA
>JAYTKL010000361.1:0-4298 GCA_043730305.1 Deinococcales bacterium
ACCCAAGACATGTTTATTTCTGGCTTGTGGCGCGGCTTAGAACCCAGCCGCAGCTAGTTCATGTTCAGGTCACGCTGGTCACTCGAAATTTATATCTGAGTATCCTTTTTGCCTGTCATTTTGGTGCTCGAGATCAGGTTCGATCGGTTTTGCCATTCTTTGACTTTCACGATGCTGTACGATGCTGACAACAGAGGTGAACCGTGCAGACCGCAAAAACAGTTTCTCCAGCTTGGATTCGTTCGCAACTGATCGGCGCAAACTCGAGCATCCAAACTCCTTTTGGTACAAGGGTTTTGACGTATGCCGATTACGTGGCTTCGGGGCGGTCACTCGAGTTTGTTGAACAAGTTATTCGGGAAAAAATCTTGCCGTTTTACGCCAACACCCACACCGAAGATTCGTTCACTGGGGCGCACACGACGCATCTGGCGCATGAAGCCGCCGATTACATCAAAACCCAAGTCGGCGCAATTGATTACAAAATTGTCTTCGCGGGTTCAGGGTCTACCGCCGCCATCAAGCGCCTGCAAGACATTTTGGGTCTCAGTGTGCCCAGCAACCGCCGCAGCGCCATCCTTACCGCCATGCCGCCACTCGAGCGTCCAGTGGTTTTTGTGGGTCCTTACGAGCATCACAGCAACGAGGTTTCATGGCGTGAAAGCCTTGCCGAAGTTGTCGAGATTCCCTTATGCCCCAGGGGTTTGATTGACCTTGATGCGCTTCATGCCGCGTTAACCGACCCCAGGTTCGCGGGTCGTCCCAAAATTGGTTCGTTCTCGGCTGCCAGCAATGTCACTGGCATTATCTCGGATACGCGTTCGGTTGCAAGGTTGCTTCATGCTCAAGGAGCGTTCGCGTTTTTTGATTTTGCCGCCTCTGCGCCTTACGTCAAAATTGACATGAAACCAGGCAAGTTGGATGGTTACGACGCGATTTTTATTTCGCCGCACAAGTTCGTCGGTGGTCCTGGCACGCCAGGGATTCTGATTTTTAACCCCGCCCTGTACAGCCTTTCGACCCCCAGCACCGCCGGTGGTGGCACGGTCACCTACGTCAATTCTGGCGAGCATTATTTTACCTCCGACATCGAAGCCAGGGAAGACGCTGGGACTCCCGCCATCACCCAAAAAATTCGGGCGGCTCTGGCGTTTTGGGTCAAGAGCGCACTGGGGTTTGAAAACATTGAGAAACTCGAGAAGCACTACATTCGCACTGCCATCGCGCGTTTAAAAGCACATCCCAAACTCGAGCTTCTCGGCAACCTCGAGACGCCACGGCTGGCGGTCTTGTCGTTTCTGGTGCGTTGTCCCGAGGGCGGGTATTTGCACCCGCGTTTTGTCGTGCGGCTGTTGAACGATCTTTTTGGCATTCAATCTCGGGGTGGGTGCGCCTGCGCCGGACCGTATGGGCATAAACTGCTCGACATTGATGTTGCCCATCAAAGCGGCTACCGCGATGCGATTCTGAACGGTTTTGAAGGCATCAAACCAGGTTGGACGCGGCTGAATTTTAATTCGTTTATCAGTCCCGAAGAATTTGAATTTTTGTTGCGCACACTCGAGTTTGTTGCCGATTATGGCGAGCGTTTTGTGCAACTTTACGATTTCGACTGGCGTTCGGGCGCTTGGAAACACCCGCAAGACACTGCGCCACAACATTTTTTTACCAACCTCGAGCCTGAAATAAGTTCGAGCCAAACGTCAACAACCCCAGATTATGCCGCCTACCTCGAGTTTGCCCAGCAACTTGCCGCCAGCCTCGAGTTGACAGCCTCACGTCCAATCCCGCCCGAGGTCAACCCAGAATTGGTGTTCTTCAAAGCCTAATCTTGCTCGAGTTTTAACAGCCGACCCTTTTTGACAGATTGAATCAAAATCATCACGGGTTTCTCGAGTTCAGGACGAAGCTCCAAACCCCATTCGATCACAACAAGCCGTGCTGTATCCAAAAATTCATCCAAACCCATGCGCCACAATTTTTGTGGACGCTCGAGCCTGTAAGCATCAATATGAACCAACTTGCCCTCGGGCGTTGGGTATTCATGAACCAAATTATAGGTTGGGCTGGTGACTTCGGCGCTCGAGTTTAAACCCCGCGCAATGCCTTTGGTCAGCGTGGTTTTGCCCGCGCCCATCTCGCCGACCAGTAAAATCACCGTGCCTCGCCCAAACCTGGCGGGCAGGGTTTGCCCGAACGCCTCGAGCTTTTCGGCAGTCTCGAGTGTGTACTCTTCGGTCATGCTGGGGATTCTACACTTTTATTTTTATAGCACTGTTTAAAAATCTTCCGAGCATCTGTGACCAGAATGTTTATAGCGTATAAAGTTCCTCAAAGGTAAAAGTCTACCAAAAACTCGAGCGACCAACTCATTTTTTCATCAGCCCAAAATCAGGTTTGCTTCAGTGCCAAGACAGGCAAAACGTCAATAATCTAAGTCATGCTGAACGCGTATCAATCAAACGCCACCCATGCCTCAGAACCGACAACCATGCTGCACCAACTCAGTTTCATTGATTTGACAGGAGCCAAATTTGAATACGGCGAAAATTGCCTTGATATTGTAAACGGCAGGCTTGGACGCCTGAACCCAAAAACCCGTCTGGCAAATGGTCACTTGAGCGTCATCAGTGAAACCAAACCCAGTTTATTCTCGAACCGGGTTCAAATTGCTTGGCAAAATCTCGAGTTTGAATTGATGATGATTTCGATTCAGGACCTCACTGCCCAAGCCGAATTAAAACTCAAATTCATTGCGCGTTGGATGCCATCACACAAAACAGAAGTGCTATCTTTTTAATTGCTTTCTTCTCGTATCTGGATTGCCAGATGCAGCTTTTTAGGTAGCACCAAGACCTCCCGCTTGGTGCTACTATCCTTACGCAACGAGAATGCAAGATGGTTGAGTCAGATTAAAGCCCACGATCTTGAATCTTACAGTTCAGGCTTTAACTGCTGTGACACGCTCGAGAATCAAACCCAAGCGCTCTTTGCCAAAAGCCCGTTTCCCCTCGAGTAAACCAGTCTCGCCAGCGTGCAAATGAAACTCGAGATGCCCGCCCATCACGCGCAAATGAATGCCCTTAAGTGGGTCTTGCGGGGGCGAAACGCTGGCAATCACCACAGCAGTACCGTTGTTCATGCCGATGCTGGCACTTTGAACGGTGGTCGGTAAGGGATAATCGCGTTCCATGCGGTAAATGTACTGCGTGAAATCGGACTCTTTATCGAAGCGCAAACCTTTAGCTTCTGCCCATTCGCGCATCCACTCGAGCAGTTGCACCCATTGATTGTAAAAAACCGTATCGGAAACGTGAGCCATTGGCACAATCTACCACCTCGAGTGAAATTTCACGAGAGGGAGTTGAACCAAAAGTACGGGATGGTCTCGAGATTGACTTACGATCTTGATTCTGTTTGGGGCGTAGAATGAAAACGTGGAACTCGAACAAGCAGGTTTAATCCCCACCCAACCAGGCGTGTACATTTTTCGCACCCCTCATGGTCGCGTGATTTACGTCGGCAAAGCCAACAACATCAAAACCCGCATCAACCAGCATTTCAAATCTGGCGGCAAATCCAGCCGCATCACCCGCGACGCGGGCAGCCTCGAGTTCATCACCACCCAAAATGAAGTCGAAGCTTTGATTCTCGAGGCGAATTTAATCAAGCAGCACCGTCCGCGTTACAACGTGCTGTTGAAAGACGACAAGCATTACCCGTTTTTAAAACTGACCAGAGAAGCCTTCCCGATGCTGGTCGTGACGCGCAAAGTAATTAAAGACGGCGGCAAGTATTACGGACCTTACCCCGATTCTAGGGCGGTCTGGCGTGCCAAAAACTTGATTGACACGACTTTTCCACTGCGCAAAAACTCTGGCATTCCCTTCACAACGCGCAAACGCCCGTGCCTGAATTACCACATGAAACGCTGCCTCGCGCCGTGTGTGGGTTTTGTCACGCCTGAGGATTACGCGCAAGCCGTGATTGATGTAACCCAGGTGCTCGAGGGCAAAGCCGCCGATGTCATGGCAAAACTCAAACTCGAGATGAAAGAATCGGCGTTGCGTCAAGAATTTGAACAGGCTGGCGCAATCCGTGACCGGCTCGAGGCGGTGCAAAAACTCTTTGGCACAGATCAGGTGGCATTGAATACCGACCTTGAGGACATGGATTTTCTGGGCGTGGCGCAAGCCGGTGAGTACGCGATGGTGCAACACTTTCAGATGCGGGCGGGGCGTGTGATCGGGCGCGACAAACGCTTTTTAACGGGCGCAGAGGACGCGACGCTCGAGGAA
>JAYTKL010000362.1:0-10671 GCA_043730305.1 Deinococcales bacterium
CTGCACGAGTTCTCCACCATCCCTGGTGTGACCGAAGACGTGATTCACATCATCCTCAACCTCAAAGAACTCGTGGTGAAATTCCACGGCAGCGGACCAAAGACCCTCTCGATTCGCGTCGAAGGTCCGAAAGTCGTGACCGCCGCCGACCTCGAGTGTCCATCTGATGCTGAGGTCGTGAATCTGGATCAACCAATCTGCACGATTGGCAAAGGTGGCAAGCTGGTCATGGAAGTCCGCGTCGAAGAGGGCGTGGGTTACATCCCAAGTGAGCGTCACAACACCAAAGACCGCATCAACTCCATACCCGTTGACGCGATTTTCACACCCGTCAAACGCGTGGCGTACCACGTCGAAGACACCCGCGTTGGACAACAAACCGATCTTGATCGTTTGATCCTGCGCGTGTGGACGGACGGCAGCATCACGCCCGAGCACGCCCTCGATGAAGCCGTGGACATTCTCCGCGACCAACTGAACGTGTTCTCGAGCGGTGAAAAAATCCTGGAAAAAACTGTCACACCCGTGCCAGCCGCCGTGATCGCCCGCGAAGTTGCGCCAGTGGTCAAAGCCATCGAAGCGCCAGTCAGTGCCAGTGCCGCCAGCAACAAAGTCACGCTCGAGGGACTGGGGTTAACCACCCGCGTTCTTCACAGCCTGAAAGAAGAAGGTGTGGACAGCGTGGACGCGTTGATCGCCCTTTCCGAAAAAGACCTCAAAAAAGTCCCAGGCGTGGGAGAGCGCAGCCTTGACGAAATCAAGAAGCAACTCGCCATGTACAGCCTGGAACTGAAAGACTAATCACGCCCTCGAGAAGACAACCTCGAGCATTGGAGGAACATTATGCGTCACGGTGTATCCGGACGAAGACTCAGCCGCTCCTCGAGCCACCGCCGCGCTTTGGCGACGGCTCAAGCCACAGCGCTCATCCGCGAAGGACGAATCGAAACGACCCTCGCCAAAGCCAAAGAACTCCGCCCATATGTGGAGAGCCTCATCACCACCGCCAAAGGTGGCACATTGCACAACCTTCGCACTGTTGGCAAAGACATTCATGACCGTGCCGTACTGAAAAAACTGTTTGAAGAAATTGCGCCAAAGTTTGCCACCCGTAACGGTGGGTACACCCGCATTCTTCGCACGGGCATCCGTCGCGGTGATTCAGCCCCAACCGCAATTATTGAATTCGTAGAGTAAACAACAACGAATTTTTTAAGCTCGAGCTTCAATTTTTGAGGCTCGAGCTTTTTGATTTCTGAACCGAAGTTGTACACTGTCTTGTATGCGTTTACCAATAGGCATTCAAGATTTTGAGTTGCTGCGAAGAGCCAATATGGTTTACGTGGATAAAACCGAATTGATTGCCCCTTTGCTGGCAGAAGGTGGGCGGTATTTTTTTGCTCGACCACGCCGTTTTGGTAAATCACTGCTGCTTTCGGTCATGAAAGCCGTTTTTGAAGGACGAAAAGATTTATTCAAAGACTTGTGGCTCGAGGAACACTTTGAGTTTAAAGCCCGTCCTGTGATTCGCTTGGATTTCAGTCGGCTCGATTTTCAAGGACGTTCGCTCGAGGCATCATTGGTGGATAGTTTTCAACAAACCGCTAAAGAATACGGTTTGACCTTGCAATCCAATACGCCCAAAAGCGCGTTTGAAGAACTGATTACGAAGCTCTCAAAAATTGATCAAGTTGTGGTGTTGGTGGACGAGTACGATCAACCAATTACCGATTTTTTGTTTGAACCTGAAAAACGCAATCATCATCAAACCGTCTTAAAAAGCGTATACGGTGTACTCAAACCTCTTGATGGTTACTTGTATCAAGTGTTTATCACTGGCGTTTCCAAAATAGGCAAACTGAGCTTGTTCTCGGACTTAAACAACATTCAAGATATTTCTCTCAATCCCAAGTTCTCTACGCTTTGTGGGTATACCAGTTCGGAAATTGAACGGTACTTTCCAGATTATCTCGAGAATGCCGCCACCATTTTTAATGTTCCAATGACTGAACTCTGGAATGCAATTCAATACTGGTACAACGGTTACTCCTGGGATACCGTGCAAAAAGTCTACTGTTCATTTAGTTTCTTGCTGTTCCTCGAGAATCCCGAGTTTAAATCACACTGGTACGAAACAGGAACACCCACATTTTTGATCGAAATGATTAAAAATGCGCAAATTGACCCTTTTAGCTTCGAGAACTTACACTCCGATGCTCAACCGCTGGTCGCAACCGATGTGACAAACCTCGACCCGATTGGTTTAATGTTCCAAACAGGCTATTTGACCATCACCAAAAAAATTCAGAGCATGGTTGGCACAGAATACGAACTGTCCTACCCAAACCAAGAAGTTCGGGTGGCATTCTCGAGGGGATTGCTTGAAGAATACAGTCAATTGTTCCCGAGTACCATCGGAAGTTTTGCCCTGGAATTACGGAAATTCTTGTACGCACAAGATTTTACAGCGCTGTTTAACCGAATCAATCAGATTTTAGCCAGCATTCCTTACGAGATTTTTCCTAAAAAAGAAACATACGCCCACAGTTTATTGCACCTGATGTTTGTCAGTACAGGATTGCGCGTGCAAAGCCAAGTGCAAACCAGCACGGGTCGAATTGACATGCTGATCGAAATCCAAGACCAATTTTTGATTCTCGAGTTTAAAATTGGTGGCTCGAGTGAAGAGGCACTAAGGCAAATCAAAGACAAGGAATACGCCAAGGGATTGAGTGGTAAAAGTATTGTTGGGGTGGGTGTGGTTTTTGACTTGGGCAGTAAAAGTATTTTGGAATGGAAGCATGAAGTTTTAAGCTAAGGCATCCGTCGCGGTGATGCAGCCCCAACCGCGATCATTGAATTCGTAGAGTAAAAGACACGAATCAAAAAAGCTCGAGCTTCGATTTTTAAGGCTCGAGCTTTTTGTTGGTTCAAATGTGATTTCGTTTGTTTCAATTCAATTCGAGATTTTCAGGTAGAATCGTGACAGACATGAAAAAACCACGATTATTCATTGGATCATCCGTTGAAGGTAAAGAAATTGCAGATACGCTTCAAGTATTGCTTGATTATGATGCTGAAGTCACGGTCTGGTATCAAGGCGTGTTTGGTCTATCCCAAGGAAGTCTGGAATCAATTGTTAACGCGGCTCGAGAAGATAATTTTGATTTTGCCGCATTGGTGCTCACGCCCGACGATCTTGTCTCAAAGCGTGGCGAGAATGTAAGCAGTTCTCGAGATAACGTTATTTTTGAACTCGGACTTTTCATGGGGTCACTCGGTCGTAACCGAACATTCATTGTGTACTGCCGAGATATTGCGCTTGATCTCCCATCAGACCTTGCAGGAGTCACGCCAGCTACCTTTGCTGACCGCGAAGACAAAAACCTTCGAGCGGCACTTGGACCGGTTCGTACTCAAATAATGGATGCAATTAAAAAGCTAAACCCTATTGAACGAGAGATTAAACGTGCTGTGATTCCTGTTTCGCAAACCGTTTTATATTCTGAAGAAGATGCACGTGCGCTACTTGCGTCGTGGTTGGAAAAACGAACACCTGATGAAAATATGAGTGCTATAAATTTTTCCGAAGTTGATAAACAACTTGGACTTGAACTTGGTTCAACAAAACGACATATTAAAGAACTTGCGACTAAATATAATTATGAAGTTGAACATGAAGGAGACGTAGTTATTAAGTTTCGCAGAAGGACACAAACACCAAGAAGGACTCTTGGAGGATATTGATTTTTGGTCGAGTCATCGTTTTGGCGACCCGTACAAATAATGGTCGTGATTCAATGCTCCGTCCGTTGGTAATTTCTCGAGTTCTTCTACAGGTATATCTTTTTCAACGTTTTCAGCGAATTCCAACAGAAAATCTGCGACGCTTTGTTTTTTATCATTCGTTGGTTGGCTTGGTGTTGACATAATCGCATTGTAACGCTGTCAAAAAGAATTGCAACTCCATTTTAATCATGGAGTCTCGAGCTTCACAATTTCACTTCAAACGTCTGCCCACCCTTTTGATCCTCGAGTTTCAAACTGACCTTGTACCCCAGTGCCTCCGCGTACTGCACTAAACCTTGATGCCGTTTCGGGTTTTGGATGCTCCAACGCCGCGATTCTCGAGTGGTTGCGGTTCAGAAATTGTGCGGCTTGACGTTGGTTGAATCCTTTGGCTTTCCTGGCTTGTGCCAGCAACGTCCCGACAGGTTCGGCTCGGTTGAGTGACCGTTCAAAATCCTCGAGTTTTTCGGGTGTCAGTTCGGTCAGGGTTGTTGCCGCGCTCGAGTCAACCCGCACCATGCGAGGCTTGCCAGTCAAAGCTTTGCGAAGGCTGGGACTCATTTTTTCTTGGCTTGGAAGTTTGCTCATGGTGTCTCCGATCACTCGAGAATGTCTACTTTGCTCATTGTATGATAAGCAATATATCTCGTTAATCCAACTCGAGCTTCGATGATTGAGGCTCGAGCTTTTTGATTTCAATTTTGAGCATTCATTTCTGAAATGCAATTTCTAACCATTCGCGGTAACATAAACCCATGATGTCCACCAGAGAACGAGTGGTCACAACCCTTGCTGATTTAACCGAAACCCAAATGCAGCAGGTGGCAGATTTTTTGGAATTCCTGAAATTTCGGGAACGCCAAAAACATGATTCACAACTTGAGGATGACGCCACACTCGAGGCATTGTACGCCGAATTTGCCGAAGAAGACCGCGAACTGAGCGAGGCGGGTTTGGGTCATTATGTGGCGAACCTCGAGCGTGAAGACGCGGCATCGTGAACATTGGTCGTGGTGAAATCTGGTTGGCAGAACTTGACCCCGTGCGCGGTTCGGAACAAGCTGGAAAGCGCCCCGTGTTGGTCTTGCAAAACGATGCGATCAACCGTTTCACAACAACCTGTTTGACCATTCCATTCTCGAGCAATTTACGTCGTGCCTCGTTGCCTTCTTGTGTGCAAGTTACCCGTGGTGAAGGTGGTTTGTTGAACGAATCTGTGGCATTGTGTCATCAATTGCGGGTGTTGGATAAGACCAGATTGACCAAAAAGTTGGGAATCTTGACGGACGCGACACTTGATAAAATTGAAACTTGCGTGTTGTTTACGTTGGGCATCAGAATTTGACGTTGAATTTGTAACGCAAAAACACGACAAAAGCTCGAACCTTGAAACTGGAGGCTCGAGCTTTTTTGTTTTATGCGGCTCGAATCGCTTGAGCTATTTCGATCACCCTGGATAAATTGGCACTGGCGTAGTGATTGGTTTCGTAACGCTGAATTTGTTGCTCTTTTAAGCCTAATTTTTTTGCCAACGCCGCCTGGGTCAAACCCGCCGCGATTCTGGCACGAACAAGACGCTGTGGTAACACCTCGAGTTCGCTGGGAAGCAGTTCTTCGGCACTGTGTTGCAGGGCTTCAAAGGCTCTGACTTCCTCGCGCAGTGTCTCGAGTTGGGATTCAATGCCGTCTCGCTGGGCTTGGTAGGCAATCTTATGGAGCGTGTGCTGGTTTGCCTCAAGGGTTTTGAGTGAGGCTTCAAACTTTAAAATCCAATTTTTGGTGATGCCGTACAAGTAATGGTCGTGATTCAACGCCCCGTCCGTTGGCAATTTCTCGAGTTCTTCTGCGGGTACAACTTTGGGAACGTTGGCAGCAAATTCCAGAAGAAATTCGGCAACACTTTGTTTTTTGTCGTTTGTGGGTTGGCTCGGTGTTGACATGATCGCATTGTAGCGCTGCGACCCAAAATTGCAACTCGAGTTTTATGATTCGGTGCTATAATCTTGTTATAATTTCAGTCGAATTCTCGAGATTGAAAGGGGTAACAAGATGCTGAAAAACCTGACCAAAGTTGGCAGTTCACAAGCCATCATTCTGTCAAAAGAAATATTGGCGCTGATGGGCATTGAAGAGGGCGGGCAAGTCGAAATGCAAGTCCTGGGCGATACGGTCATGCTCTCGCCGCCACACAAGAACAACGATGTCGAAACTCAAACTTCAAATCTCGAGCTGGCACTGGCTTACGCGAAAGTCAAAACCCGTCGTGATGAACTGTTTAAACGCCTCGCGCACCAAGGCGAAAACCCTTGAAACTCCACCTCGAGTTTGTGCTTGAATTACACGCTGACCAAATCAAAACGTATGGCGGACTGCATGGCGTTCGTGACATGGCAGGACTTGAAAGTGCGCTCGAGCAACCGTGGCTCGAGGTCTTTGGGCAGGTTTTACACCCGACCCTAGAACTTCAAGCCGCCGCACTTGTTTTTCACATCAGCCGCAACCACCCGTTTTTGGACGGCAACAAACGCGTGGCATGGGCGTGCATGGAAACCTTCTTGGCGCTTGAAGGATTTTCGCTCGAGATGACCAATGAGGATGCTTACGATTTGGTCAACCGAATTGCCCAAGGCGAGTTTGAAAAAGCCGAAATTGCCGAACGTTTGCAAGGCTGTATGAAGGAGCTGCAATGATGCAACTCGAGTTTCACAATTTCACTTCAAATGGCTGACAAACCTTTTGATCCTCGAGTTGGTGTCAACTGCTTTGCCGAATGCGAGCAGCAACATGTTGCGCCTCAAATCCAATTTCACGCAGTGCGCCAGTAGGTGAGTTCTGAAAGCCAACAAAGTACAAACCCGAAATGTTGGTTTCTGCCCCCATTTTTTGCGGTTTGCCGTGCGAGTCAGCAATGGTTTCAAAACCTTCAATGATGTGCTCGAGTCCTGTTTTGTAACCTGTGGCGAGAATCATTGCCTCGAAGGGCTGAAGGCTGCCATCTGCAAACCACACGTGGTCTTTTACGACCTCTGTGACCCCTGGCAGCACCCGAATTTTGCCTGCTTTGATTTTGGCAACTAGTTCCAAGATCGAGCATTGGAATACGCCCTAAAGTGATAATCGATTGGTTGATGCCCGTCTTTGGGCGCACAATCCCCCACTGTGAGAGATCACCAACCATGACCCGCATGACCGTGCCGACGATGACATCACGGATCGGAATTGGCAAAACCGACAGCATGACCCCAGTGGCTTGGGTGGGCAGTCCAAACAGGTCGCGTGGGACAACATGAACGGGTCCGCGCACGACCATTGACACGTCCACGCCGTGTTCGGCAAGATCCAGGGCAATTTCTGCACCCGAATTGCCGCAACCCACAACCAGCGTTTTTTTGCCTGCATAAGCTTCTGGGTTTTTGTAATCTTTGGCATGAACAACGCTGCCAGCAAAGCCCTCGAGTCCAGGAAAATTGGGATGGACTGGAACGGCATTGTTGCCCGTTGCCACCACCACAAAACGTGGCGAGAATAGACCTGTACTGGTCTCGAGCCTAAAGCCTGGAGTGCTGCGCTGTACCTTGTTGACGCTTACTCCTAAACGCGGTTTGATCTGGTGCTCGAGCGCGTACTGCGAAAGGTACTCAATCATCTGATTGCGTGATGGATATCCAGGAATTTCACGCCGCCAAGGCGTAAACGGCAATGCGGAAAGGCGCTTGGTGGTGTGCAAGTGCAAGCGGTCATAGTGCTTGTGCCAACTCAAGGCAATGGTTTGTTCGCGTTCCAACACCACATGCTCGAGTCCTTGACGGCGCAGGCAAGCCGACACGGCAAGTCCTGCTGGTCCTGCTCCAATCACCACAATGTCGTCTGCGTTCATGGAATTGGTATCCTTTCAGGGTTCAATCAGAATCAGATTTCAGTATATTGTACGTCCGCCATTGCTGCCAAAAGCAAGTTGCGCAGGTTTTGGTTTACGGAGGGTTTCCAGATTGCTCTGTTCCAAAAACTCTGATTTTGGTTTCAGACTCGAGCGTAAACTTTAAAATGCGTATGATGCTGAAGTCTTATGCTCGAGAAACCCCAAATCCAAGACGAAAAAATCATGGCTTGCGTGCAACAAGAATTTGGTTTGCAGGTCGCTCGAGTTGAATTTTTACCGCTTGGCAATGACCAGAATTCGGCGGTGTACCGTGTCGTTGCTGAGGAGGGCACACCGTATTTTCTAAAGTTGAGAAGCGGTGTGTTTGACGAAAACGCGGCTGCCTTGCCCAAGTTTTTACACGATCAGGGCATAACACAAATCATCGCGCCAATAACCACCAATTCGGGGCAACTTTGGGCAAATCTCGAGCCGTTCAAATTGATGTTGTACCCGTTTGTTGATGGGCAAGACGGTTATGAAGTCGCGCTTTCGGATCAGCAATGGCAGGATTTTGGTACTGCTTTAAAACGCATTCACACGGCAAACATTCCGTTTGAGATCATCAAAACCATTCCTCGAGAAACCTATTCTGATCAATGGCGCGAAATCATGAAAAGATTTCTCGAGCGGGTTGAAACTGATCATTTTACCGAAGCTGTCGCGGCAAAGCTGGCAGTGTTTTTGAAAACCAAACGCCAAATGATTCTCGAGCTTGTTTCTTACACCGAACGACTCGCGCAAAACCTTCAAGCTCGAGATTTGGAATTGGTAGTGTGCCATGCCGATTTGCACGCAGGCAATCTGTTGATTGCTGGTGACAGGTTTTTTATTGTCGATTGGGACAATCCAATTCTTGCGCCCAAAGAGCGTGATTTGATGTTTGTGGGCGGTGGACAGATGAACAACTGGCGTTCGCCGCTCAAGGAAGAAACACTGTTTTATCAAGGGTACGGCGCAACAGAACTTGATGCTGTTGCCTTGTCGTATTACCGTTTTGAACGAATTGTCCAAGACATTGCGGCATATTGCGAGCAACTGTATTTATCAGGTGAAGGCAGCGAAGATCGGGAACTGGCATATCAATATTTGACATCAAACTTTTTACCGAATGGCGTTTTGGAGATGACCAAACAGGCTGATAAAGTAAACTCGAGCAGTCTTTGAAAATCGAATTTTGATGGGGGTGATTGTGGAATTTCAAGAAGATATCATTGTTGATATTTCCAAAGCTCGAGAAAAATTCTTTGGTTGCTCGGGGAAGATGCTGCTGCCCAGCCGCCAAACTGTTCAGGCATTGCTCGAGCAAATCCCGACGCATCAACTTGCCACGACCGAATGGATTCAACACAACTTGGCGGCACAATTTAGGGTTCAGGTGACGTGTCCTGTTGCGACCAGAAAAGCCTTGCAAGCCATTGCCAAAGACTCGAGTGGCAATCTGGCGTTCTGGCGGGTGGTCAAAAAAAACGGCGAGTTGATGACAATTTATCCTGGGGGTGCGGCAGTTCAGGCAGTGCAATTAACGCAACAAGGTTTTGAGATTGATGCGACAGCCAAAAGACCAAAGGTCATAAATCTCAAAACCAATTTGGTCAATTTTACTCACTCGAGCGTGACATCGTAATTGTCGCTTGGAATCTCGAGTTTGAACGTTTTTGGTTTCTTGCCTTCCATGCTGACCTCGAGTTTGGCTTCGCCTGCGGGAACGTGGGTCATGACGAAGCGCCCGAGTGCGTCGGATAAAAGTGGATCACGCCCCAGTAAATTCACACTTACGCCAGGAATCGGTGCGCCCAAACGGTCTTTGACCACGCCACCAATATGAAACGCGATTTCACTTGCCGAAGATTCTTGCTCGAGCAATCGGTAACGCGCCGTACGGGTCAAGACCAGCGGCGATTCAAAACCAGTCTCGAGGTCAACGGGTACGGTTAGAACGTACAACAATGACGGTCGCGGCGGCGTCTCGAGGGCAGACCACAAATCCATAGGGCGCGGACCATCGTCAGGCTGAGAGACGCGCCCTTTGACTGGAAGCTCGAGTTTGAGAATATTTTCGGGCAAGAATTGTTCGGGAATTGAAGGATTTTTGAGAAGCGTCACCATCGCCCGCCATAAAAGCAGATGCTCGTCGTCAATGACTGTGCTGATGGCACTGACCATGTAATGCAAATCAAAACGCCTGGCTGGCACACGCCGGGTCGAAGACGCCATGCCCTTGGCGTTTTTCCCAGAGATCATGTCGTAATCGGCTTGACGCAACTCGGTGTTTTCCTCGAGGTCGTACAAGAAAAAATTGAGCGTCGGGGAAACTCGAGAATTGACCCAATCTTTGGTGGGTGGGTTGAAAGAGATTTCAACCTCGAGAGGATCGATTTGACCCTTGGCGTAAAGAAGCTCTTTGATGGTGTTGTGAACGGTATCAAGCATGGGTTGTCCTGACGGGCTGGTTGGCTAAGAATGGATTAAAACCAAGAACTGTCATCTGGTGTTCCGTCTCTTGTTTCGGTGAGGGATACCGTGCCAGTAGCGCCGATGGTCATTTTGATATTCATGGATGTCGAGTTGCCATCCCAGTTCCAAGAGGTTGCGTAGGTCATGGATGGTTCTGCTTGATTGAGGGTTGGACCGCCACCGATCAAATTGATGGCTAAACTATCACCGTACCCTAGGCTCATTGAAGGACCTCGGTGCATTCTGCCGCCACGGAATAATTTCACGGTCAGCGTTTGACCTTGCATTGGTAGGGCTAGATTGCGAATTTTTTGCGCGTTCGCATTTAAGGTGATACCCTCGGTCAAAAAAGAACCCATGACCTGAGAAAACTTTATCGCGCCCACCGTACCGACCATATCGGCGGTGCTGTCACCACTGTCAGACCAGATAAATTCTTGATCTGGGGCAGAGCGTTGATGGGTGTTGAAAGCCATTTCGACTTCCATCTGAACTTGGGCTTTCAC
>JAYTKL010000363.1:0-3364 GCA_043730305.1 Deinococcales bacterium
TTTGATCTGACGATCTTCGCACCAAGGAAACTCGAGTGCGTTTACCCAACGCACAACCCGACCTTCAGGGCTGGGTTCAAGTTGCTCGAGTTTTGCCAGATAACATTGGCATTGATCTTCTGAATCTTCAAACAAGAATTTGATGATTTTGACCGTTGCGCCCGCTTCCTCGAAAGCTTCTCGAGTTGCTGCGTTTTCAAAACTTTCACCAGGATTCACGCCGCCGCCAGGGAACGTAAAAAAATCGTCGTGAGACACCATCAACATAAAGCCTTCCTCGAGAATACACACGCAGGCACGACCGATTCTGTCTGGACTGGGTGAAAGGTTTCTCTGACTCGAGTTGTCAAAGCTCATCTTTGTACTTCGCCAGCAATTCCTCGAGTCCTTCGCGCAGCAAACTGGCTTCGGTGCGTCCGGTGGCGTTTGAGAGTTTTGCCAGTCGCTCGAGTTGGGCTTTGGGGTAGTAATTGCTTTTCAAGGTCATTTTATCTTCGACGTAAATCGCCACGCGTCCGCGTCCCTCACGTTTGGCACGGTAGAGGGCTTCGTCGGCGGCACGAAGCAGGTCGCTGGTGTTTTTGGCGTGGGCGGGTTTGTTGGCAATCCCGACCGAAATTTGGACTTTGCGCGGCACTTCTTTGCTGGCTTCGCGGCTCGAGAAGTGCGTGCGGATCTCCTCGAGCAGAATCAATGCCCCTTCGGCGCTGGTGTCGGGTAGCACGACCACGTATTCGTCGCCGCCGATTCGGGCGACCAGGCTTTCACTCGGCATACTGCCGACCAGGGTGCGTTCGAGACTGCGAAGCACGGTATCTCCGCCTTCGTGTCCGAAGGTTTGGTTGATTTCGCTAAAGTTATCGAGGTCGAGCGCAGCGATGCTGAGGCTTTCTTTTGGCTCGAGGACGCTGAGGGTGGCTTCGAGTTCGGCACGGTTGAAGAGCTTTGCTGGTGTCATGTTTTCCTCCAAGTATGAGATCGAACATATATATACTACTTTGAACATATATATGTCAAGCGTATCTCGAGTCCTTGGTGGATACAGATCAAAACCAGAAAAAATAGTGGTTATGACCTTTTATTGACCACCAAAACCGCGTAAACTCGAGGTATTGTGATTCAATCTCTTAGGTCAAGGATTTGGACAAAACCATGAGCGTAACAAAACGAGGATTGTTTAATTTCAGTAAAGCCAAACCGGCGTCAACCACACTGGATTTGACGGTGCGTCTGCCTGTCAGTTCGCGTGATGTCTTTAAGGATGTTTATTCGGGCAAAGATGCCCTGCGCGACGAGATGCTTTACGGCAACCGTGATCTGATTCGGACGCTCGAGGCGTTGGGTGTGGCGGGTCCTTACAAGATGACCTCACCCTGGGAGATGACCGACGAGCGCGGTCATGCGACCATCAACGCGGGGGGTTACGCCGCCATTCCTTTTGGTGACAAGTACCCGCCGATGCTCAAATTCTTGCAGGAATACTTGGAACGTGACCGCAGCATGGGCTTGCCACAACAATCGGCAGCCACCTGGCGGGCGGCGCTCGAGACCAATCTGGTCAGTTTGCTGGCAAAATTTGCGCCCTCGCACGCCGACTCGAGGGTGTTTTTCAGCAATTCTGGCGCGGAGGCGGTCGAGGCGGCAATCAAATTTGTCAAGGCGGCGCGTCCAAAAAGCAAGGAGATCATCAATTTTAAAGGCGCGTATCACGGTAAAACCTTTGGGGCGCTGGCGTTAACGCCCAACCCTGAGTACCAAGATTTGTTCCGTCCCTTAATGGGCAACGTCACAACCCTGCCTTACGGCGATGCTGGGGCGCTCGAGGGTGCCGTGCGAAAACTGGGCGCGAACAATATCTGTGCTGTGATTCTCGAACCGACCCAGGGCGAGGCGGGCGTGATCTCACCGCCGAGCGATTTTTTGGCGCGGGTCAATGAACTTTGCAAAAAGCACGGCATTCTGATGATTGCCGACGAAATTCAGACCGGACTTGGGCGCACGGGACACTGGTTTGCCAGTCTTGCGGCAGGACTTGAGCCTGACATCATCACCCTGGCAAAACCACTGGGCGGTGGCATCACAGCGGTTGGCGCGACCATCGCACGGTCCTGGATTGTCGGCAAAACCCTCGGTGGTTTCTCGAGCAAACGTCATAGCAACACTTTTGGCGGCAACAGTCTGGCAATGGCAATCGGTTTAAAAGCCCTCGAGTTGCTGGTGGACGAGAATCTGCCCGAACGCAGCCTGCGCCTGGGTGCAAAAGGTTTGGAACGCCTGAAAGCCTTGCAAATCAAGTACCCAAATTTACTCGAGGCGGTGCGCGGCGCGGGTTTGTTGATGGCACTGCAATTTAAGACCGTGATTCCACCCAAAATGATTCCAGGGCTGGAAGAACTGGTGAGTGAGCTTTCGGGCGGTCTTGGAATGCGAATGCTTTACGAGGGTGGTGTGACCGCAAACTTTTCACTCTCGAGCAAACGCGTGATTCGTTTAACGCCCGCCCTGACCATGCCCGACGATGTTTTCGAGCGCATGTTAAACCGAGTCGAGCAAACCGCCGAACGCTACCGCGACGCGAACACGATGCTGCGACGCACACCGATAGACCGTCTTTATCGTCTTGGCAAAGTCGCGTTTTCCAAGTAAGCCCCAATATTGTGACCAGTCAACTTCTCAACTCCATCAACTCGAGAAATCTGATTTATGGGTTGTTGATGGCACTTTTTACGATGCTGTTGTTGGCATTTGGTCTTGTGATGCTGAACATTCTGGGTTTGGGATTGCTGCCCAGCCTCTGGTTTTTCAGCGTTTTTGGGCTGGGTTTTGTACTTGCCAATACCACCAGACCAAAACTCGAGGCTCGAGAACAAGATTTTAGATTGAGGATCGTTTTTATCGTGCTGGCGCTTGTTCTGACCGTGGTGGCATGGCGTTTAACGGTTCATATCTCGGTGCTCGAGGTTGGATTGTACTTGCTGGTTTCAGGGTTTGCTTTTGGTTTGAATTGGTTGTCCTTGAAAAAACGCAAGTTAGAGAGCAACAGGGTTCTGCTCTCGATTGGGGTTTTGGGGCTTTTGGTTTTTGGTTTTTTATTTGCCGCCATGATCTCGAACGATTTTGCGCCTCGAGCTGGCAAAATCAAAAACGCCTTGACCACTGACGAACGCGCTCAACTTGAAGTTTTAAAGCTGCAACCACAATTCACGGGTTTCAATTCCAGGGCAATCAAACACCAATTGAAAACCAACCTTGGTCAACAACTGCAAAATTTTGGTCTGGCACTGAAAAACAACAGTGCTGCCCAAAAAGCTTTGCTTGAAGACCCTGCCACCCCAACACACTGGCGTGAGATTCTCGAGCGTGG
>JAYTKL010000364.1:0-1062 GCA_043730305.1 Deinococcales bacterium
CTACTTCCGCCCGCTAGTGCCGAAAATCGGCTTGAAAGGAGCACAAACATGGCATCACCCTCATCCCGACCCGAAGGCGCACCACCAGGCATGGCGTACAACGCCCCAAGCGTCCCCAAACTGACCCAACAGCAAATCAATTTCACACTGATTGGCGCTTTTTTAGGTGTTTTGCTGGCAGCCCTCGACCAAACGATTGTCGCCACCGCCGCACCAACCATTCAAAAAGATTTGAACATTGATAACTCGCTCTATTCCTGGATTACCACCGCTTACCTGGTCGCCAGCACTGTCTTTGTACCAATTTGGGGCAAACTTTCAGACTTGTACGGACGCAAACCGATTCTTTTAATTGGCATCAGCATTTTCTTGATTGGTTCGGTTTTGTGTGGACTCTCGAGCAATGCCGAATACTTGATCATTGCCCGTGCCATTCAAGGTTTGGGATCAGCATCGCTGTTTACCAGTGCCTTGGCAATCATTGCCGATATCATTCCAGCCCAGGATCGCGGCAAGTACAGCGGTTTGTTCGGCGCTGTCTTTGGACTCTCGAGCGTGGTTGGTCCGCTGGTGGGCGGTTTTTTAACCGATAACTTTTCATGGCACTGGATTTTTTACGTCAACATTCCTGTTGGTGGTTTGGCGCTGGCATTTATTGTCAGCAAAATGCCGAATTTGAATTTAGCCGTCTTAAAACCCAAAATTGATTACTTGGGCGCAATAACCCTGATTGTTGCCGTGATTCCGTTGTTGCTGGCACTCAGCTTGGGCAAAACCAGTGTGTCTCCTGGGCAACTCGGTTTCTTGTGGGGTTCGACAGAAATTCTTGGCTTGTTTGCCCTGTCCCTGGTTGGTTTGATCGCCTTTATCTTCACCGAACGCGCCGCCAGCGACCCGCTGCTCGATCTTTCATTGTTTAAAATTCCAACCTTTGCCATTGGCAACCTTGCCGCATTTGTGATTGGCATGGGTTTTCTTGGTGCGTTCGTGTTCTTGCCCCTGTTCATGCAGCGCGTGGTTGGCGTCAGTGCCACCAGCAGCGGCTTTGCCGGTATTCCACTG
>JAYTKL010000365.1:0-5495 GCA_043730305.1 Deinococcales bacterium
TGTGGTGCAGTTGTACGGCAAGGTCTGGCCCCTGCACGTCGAAAAAGTCCTGCGCACAAGCCTTGAAGAGAACCTCAAAATGCTTTCCGAGTCGCTCGAGTTTGTGAAAAACGCTGGGCGCGAAGTGCTGGTGATTTGCGAGCACTTTTTTGATGCACTGCCGACCAGCCAAGATTACGCCATGCGATTCGTCAAAACCGCGCTCGAGGCTGGGGCGGACACGGTGGTGCTCGCCGATTCCAACGGCTCGAGTTTGCCCAAATTTGTGGCGGATGGCGTGGCACGGGTGCTCGAGATGGCGGGCGACCGTGCGGTTGGGGTTCACTTGCACAACGACTTTGGGTTGGCGCTGGCAAACGCTCTGGCGGCACTCGAGGCTGGCGCAAGTCATTTGCAAGGCAGTGTCAACGGGTACGGCGCTCGGAATGGCATCACCGATTTGACGGCGTTACTGCCAATTTTAAAACTCAAACTTGGGCTGGACGTTGTGACCGACGCCCAACTGGCAAAATTAACGCCCGTGGCGCTCGAGATTGCCGAACGTGTGGGCAAAGCTGGCGGCATGGAAGACGCGCCTTTTGTTGGACGCCGCGTGTTCGAGCACAAAACCGATACCCACATTGCCGCCGTGCTGTCCAGCCCCGAAGCTTACGAGCCGATACCGCCCGAGAAAGTCGGCAATCAACGCCGCATGGTGATTCCTGGCATCTCGAGACCCAGCTATCTGGCACGCATCAGCGAGCAATACGGTGTTGATCTGAGCGACGCCAGCGCCAGCTCTGGACGAATTCTAGCCGAACTCAAACACCTCGAAGATGAGGGTTACAGCTTTGAAGATGCCCCCGCCAGCCTCGAGTTGGCATTGGGGCAACTGACAGGACGATTCCCAAAGATTCTGTCCGTCGAACGGGTACGGATTTTTGACGCGATCCGTGGACGCGACCGCCCTGTGGTTGAAGCCAGTCTGAGCGTGCGGGTCGGACTTGAAAACGAATACGTGGCAGCCGAAGCCGCAGGACCAGTCAAAGCGTTGCTCGAGGCGTTAAAACGGGCGCTCGAGCTGTCCAAAGACCCAAGTTTGCAAGCTTACGCCAAAACGCTCGAGGCAACCGGTTTTCGTGGGCGCAACGTTCAAGACAGAAATGACCCACTGAAGGTTCGGGTGGCAATCACTGTGACCGATGGCACTCGAAAATGGACTTGCGTTGGAATTAGCTTGGATTTGATTGGCGCGGTCTGGAAGGCGCTGGTGGACGCGGTGGAATACGGCTTGGCAACTCGAGTGAAAGCTGTTGAGAGCGAAATTGTCAACGCCGAGGCATGAACTTTAGGCGACTGGCAAAGCACAAACAAATTCCGCGCCACCTTCAAGACGGTTTTGCACACTGATCTTGCCACCGTGAAGCTCGAGAATTGTTCTGGCAATCGCCAAGCCCAGTCCACTGCCGCCACTCGAGCGGTTGCGGCTTTCATCGACGCGGTAGAAGCGATCAAAGATGTGCTCCAAGCTTTCACTGGGCAAACCCTGCCCAGAGTCGCTGACGATCACCCGAGCGGTGTTCTGGGTGCTCTCGAGGGCAATACAGACCGTGCCATGTTCGGGCGTGTAGCGCAGGGCATTGTCCAGCAGATTTGAAAGCACCTGTGCAATGCGGTCAGGGTCGCCGTGAAGCTCGAGTTTTTCGGGTGCTCTGACTTCGAGCTTGACGCGTTTTTGCTGAGCGCTGGGTTCAAAACCAGAGGTGATCTCACGGATTTTAGCTGCCAAATTAAAAGCTCGCGTCTCGAGTTGCAACTGTCCCGCGTCGGCAAGCGAGAGGGTGCGTAAATCCTGAACGAGCCGCGCCAAGAGCTGAGTTTGTTTGGAAAGTTTTTTGATCTCATCGATTGAGAGTGGAAACACGCCGTCCTCGATTGCCTCGAGTTTGGCTTGCATCACCCCGATTGGCGTGCGCAGTTCGTGGGCAATATCGGCAACCATGTTTTTGCGTTCGCGCTCTTGACGCTCCAAACTTTCTGCCATCGCGTTAAAATTGGTCGCCAAATCCTCTGGTTCGCCCGTAAAACGTGAGGGTGGCACGGGTGCTCGAACACTTAAATCTCCGCCACGCATTTTCTTGGCGGCACGTGACACCGCCTCGAGCGGTTGCGCCAAACGACGGGCAAAAACCGTGGCAAGCATGATGCCAAGCATTGCCGAGATGGCGATGCTGATCAGTTGCGAACTGCCCAGGGCTTTGAGGAAAAAGTCTGACCCACGGCGGGATGATTTTGGTCTGGGTGGCAATTGCAAGTTTAGACTGAGCGGATTGCCAAGCAGCGCACGACCAGAATAAACCGGCGGGCTTGCATCATTTGAATCGGGTTTCAGAGACAAGCTAGGATTTGAACCCGCTTGAGTCAGTGATTCTGTGGCAATACCAGTCACCACCAAGCGATCAAAAGACTCGGGCGGAAGGTAAATCCCGTTGTCCTGAAGTTGCCTGGCGCTATCTTGTTGCTCTTTGGGCATGGTCGAGTAGCGAATTGACGTGATTACCCCAAAAGACAGTGTAAAAGTGAACATGCTGCACAAAACAACAAAAACCATCATGCCAGCCAGTCGCACCGACAATGGAACACGCCAGACTTTTGCTCGAAATAGCTTCAAAAATTTCATACACCGCCCCACAAACGATAGCCAATGCCGCGAACCGTCTCGAGCAAATCCCTTGCGCCCGCATCGTCAAGCTTACGCCTTAAATTTTTGAGGTGCGCATCAACCACCCGTTCCAACGCGTCCGATTCGGGGAGCGCTGCCTCGAGCAATTCGGTGCGCGAAAACGCCCGCGCCGGAGAACGGGCAAGCGTCTCGAGCAACCTGTACTCGGTGGGTGTGATGTCCAGCCGACTGCCATGAATTTTCACAATCACCGATTGCGTATCTAGCTCGAGCGAACCCACACGCAAAACGTTGGTGGTTTGTGGGTTAACCCGCCGCAAGACCGCTTTGACCCGCGCCACGACCTCGCGCGGGCTGAAGGGTTTGACCACATAATCGTCTGCGCCAAGTTCCAAACCAATCAGTTTATCAATGTCTTCTGCCCTGGCGGTCAGCATGATCACGGACGTTGTGCCGTCGCTGCGCACGCGCCGCAAGACCTCGAGACCATCGAGAATAGGCAATTGAATGTCGAGCAAAATCAGATCGGGTTTGGTGGCACGGTACAAATCCAGCCCGCGCTGTCCGTCGAGCGCCCGTTCGGTACGCCACCCCTCACGGCGCAAATAGGCTTCGAGCACTTCGGCAATCTCGAGTTCATCTTCGACAATCAATATCAAGTTGCTGCTGGGTGTCATGGTTAAACATTATGCGCGGGTTATGAACAAAGCCGTGAAAAGCTGTGAAGGTTTGGTGAAGCTGTGAAGGAGTTGTGAATTTGAATGTATCGTGAATTCACAAAAAGTATGTCGTGAACTGGAAAAAACGATATTGTACGCATTTTAAACTTTAAGAATTTCTACTCGATTTCTTCTTTTTTTCTACTCAAGCAATTCACTTTACAAGACGAAACTATTCCCATCAAAGCGAGCAAGTAGTTCGCAAGTTGCGAACCTCGCTGTAAGGAGAATTACCATGAACATTCGTCAAACTGTAATTGCAACCATTGTCGCCCTATCCGTTAACTCCGTTGGATTTGCACAAAGTGGATACATCAATCCGCAAAGTTTAGACCCTGCAACAATTGATGCCTGGGTACAACTGGATGTTGGTAGCAGCAAAGATGTCAGCGTTAAGTGCGAACTTTCCAGCATGAGCTATAGGGAACAAATTCAAGCAAGTTCGGGCAACGCAGTTTATCAAATCGTGAGTGTCAATGGCACACCAGGTTTAGGCGTCACACTCAACAGTTCCGAACTCGCATCAGGCGAAAAAATGCAATTTGATTTTACGGTCAATTACGAGCAGGGTGTCAATTACGGTGCACATGCAGTCAAAGTGACCCTTGAAAACACAACAACCCATGAGCAACTCAGTGTTATGTTATTCGTAACCATCATCTAAAACTGGTTCGATCATTCAATCAGGACACCAACAAAAGTGTCCTGATTTGCATTCACACAACCTGCACAATTCCTGCCCAAAGCATTCAGACGTAAACTCGAGAATATGTGAACAGGAGGAACGCATGGTTTTTTGGAAACGAGTCTCGCCGCACACTTGGATCACCGCAAGCATTTTTGCCGTGATCGCCGGATTTTCACCAGGTAATGCACAATCAAACCCCGAGTTAACACTTGGGCAAGCCTTGAAAGCCTTACCGAACAGTTTGGAATGGCAACAAGCCGATTTAACGTATTTGAATGCGCAAAAAAGTTTGGACAGCGCCAGGGCAGCGGCAGGTCTCAGGGTGAGTGCTGGGGCGGACACCAGTCTGGGATTTCCGAGCACGGGCAACAGCAGCCAAACCCTCAGTGTTTCGGCAACGGCAAGTTTAACCGTACTGCCCTGGTCGAGCACTTTTGACGCGGTACGCCATGCAGAACGGGCGTTGGCTCGAGCCGAATTGGACAGAACTGACGCTCGGAACACGTTGGCGTTAAACCTTTTCAGTCAGTACTTTAGCGCCCGACTTTCGAGCACCGATGTCGAACTGGGCAAAACAAATCTGGGTTTGAGCGAGTCACAACTCAAAGTTGCCACGGCACAACAAAAAAATGGTCAGATCAGCAAAGACACGCTTTTGAACGTACAAAAAAACCTCGAGACGAGCAAACTCAACCTCCAGCAGGCAATCAGTACGCTCGAGATCAACCGTTTAACCGTTTGGAACACTTTAAATTTAGAGATTTCCGATGCGGTGTTCTCGAGTATTCCGAGCGAACGGGCATTGAGCACTGCAAATCTGGATGATTTAACAAAAAAAGCTTTCGAGAAACGCAACGATGTTCAAAAGGCACTCTCGAGAATCAGTGATGCCCAAGACGCGTTATCTTCGGCACAACGGGACCGGGTCTTACCAAACGCCAGCGTCAATGTCGGTGTGACGAACACCGGCGCGGGCAGCCTCTCGAGCGGCTTGAATCTTCAAACAGGCAGTTTGAGTGTGACCGGAACCGTACCGATTGTTGCCAACACAGGTACGAACACGGGTACGAGCGCGGCATCGAACTTGACGATCAGTGCCAGCGTCAGTATTCCGATCATTGCGCCAAGCGGCGACACGAAAATTTCGAGCGCCGAAACTTCGCTGATGAGTGCCAAGAAGACACTCGAGCAAACCAAACAAACTGCCAAATTGGACGTTCGACAAAAATACAATGACGCAAAATTAACGCTCGCAAAGCTAAACCTCGCCAAAACCACCTCGGCAAACGCAAAATCGAGTTTTGAAACCGCCAAAGCCAGATTTGAAGCGGGTTTGAATACATCAAACGACCTCGAGCAAAGCCGCATTGGGGTTTTACAAGCCGAACGTGACCTCGAACAAGCCGTCATCAACCAAGTCCTCGCG
>JAYTKL010000366.1:0-10504 GCA_043730305.1 Deinococcales bacterium
AGAAAGACCCCAAAGCCAGCAACGGTTTTTACTGGGGCATGATTCGGCATGGCATGGCAAAAGGTTACAAGTACCTGGATTTGTTCGGCATTCCCAAAACCATCTCTGAAGACAAGCACAGCTTCGGCGTTTACGAATTCAAAGAACGCCTGGGTGGGCAAAAAGTGTTTTTCCCAGCTTACGAGCAAAGCCTTTCACCAATCTCGAGCCTGATGAACACGGCGTTCAGAATTCGCAAGAATTATATGAATTACAAAGCTAGGGGAACGACCAAAGACGTGTTGTAAAAATTAACCCTTTTAAAGTCACCCCCTGCGCAAGTAGGGGGTCGCCGCTTGTAAAAGAATTCTTGAAATATGTTTGACTCGAGCATGACCAGCCATGACGGCGGGGGGTCGTGCAAGATTCAGTCGTCGAACCAATACCTCACGACCCCTCCGTCTCTCGCTTCTTGCCCCTTAAAGCAGCACCTAACGGGCTTGGGGCGCTGCGCTCGAGCCACCTCCTGCACGCAGTGCAGGAGTGTCCTACCTAACGGCAGGGGAGAACTATAAACACCGAATTTTTGTGTCTGAGAGGTGGAAAGCGATTAAGTCAAAATGTATGACCAAGCGCCCATAAAAATTTCAACAACATGTAACGCTCGAGGTGTAAGCTCGAGGTCTAAAAGCATTGTTTTTTGGCGCGGCGTTCAATAACCCATCTCTTACGACTGCAAGTCTGAAAAGGGGGTGTGTGCATTTGGAGTTCGTTTCCAACACTATCAGGGACACCCGTTCTTAACCTCTCGAGATTTTGGAGGTGGTTGTTGTGCGCGTCAGAAACGTTTCGGTGGTCGGTCATAACGGCGCAGGGAAAACCAGTTTGATTGAAGGCTTGCTGTTCAAAGCGGGCGCTCGAGATCGGTTGGGACGCGTCGAAGATGGCACGACTGCCAGCGATCATACAGAAACCGAGAAAAAACGTGGCATGAGTGTGGCGACCAGTGTGCTGAATTTAACTTGGCAGGACACGAGCCTGAATTTGTTGGACGCGCCCGGTTACGCTGACTTTGTTGGAGAAATTCGCGGGGCGATGCGGGCGGCAGACTCGAGTTTGATCGTGGTCAGCGCAACTTCGGGCGTGTCGGTGGGCACGGAACGGGTGTGGAAAACGGCGGACGAGTTCAACATGCCGCGCATTGTGGTGGTGAACAAACTTGACCGCGAGCATTCAGATTTTTTTGGCGCGTTGCACAGCGTTCATGACACGCTGTCGGCGCAGGCGGTGGCTTCGCACATTCCAATCGGTTCGGAAAGCAATTTTCGTGGCGTGATCGATTTGCTGGCAGACAAAGCTTATGTTTACAACAATGGCAAACTCGAGTTGCAAGAGATTCCTGAAGCGCTGGCGGAATCGACGCGGGCGCACCGTACCAAGTTGATTGAGGCGATTGTCGAAACCAACGAAGCTTTGATGGAACAGTATTTGTCCGACGAACCACTCGAGGATGAAGCCGTCAAAAACGCTTTTCTCGAGGCGGTACACAAAGGCGAGTTGTTTCCAGTGCTGCCCGTCAGCAGCTCGAGTTTGGTTGGGTTAGAGCCGCTTTTAAACTTGATGGTCGAGGCATTGCGAGCGCCCGAAGAACGCCCCGAAGTGGTTGGTATAGATCAGCAAACCCGAGCACCGAATATCAGTGCCCCACTTTCGGCTCGGGTCTGGCGCACTGCGATTGATCCGTTTGTCGGTAAAGTTGCTTATGTGCGCATCTGGAGCGGACAGTTGCGCCCAGGCGATACGGTCAGGAACTCGCATTCGGACAAGGATTTCAAACCCGCGCATTTGTACACCTTGCGCGGCAAAGAACTGATCGAAGTCCCAGTGCTCGAGGCGGGCATGATTGGGGCGATCACCAAAGTGCCAGATTTGCACACGGGCGACACCCTGTGCGACCCGAACAATCAAATCGATTTTGGCGCACTCGAGCTACCTGAAGCCATCTCGAGCCTTGCCATTCATGCGGCAACCCGTTCAGACGAGGATAAACTTGGCACGGCGCTCGGCAAGTTGCTCGAGGAAGACCCCACACTGCACCTGACCCGCAACAACGAGACGGCGGAAAGTTTACTGTCTGGCATGGGTCACACGCACCTCGAGATTGCGGTCGAAAAACTTGGCTTGTACGGCGTCAACATCACCTCGAGTTTGCCCAAAATTGCCTACCGCGAAACCGTGCTGGCATCGGCAACAGCACAGGGCAAGTTCAAACGCCAATCGGGCGGACATGGGCAGTACGGCGATTGCTGGTTGCGAATCGAACCCTCCAGTCAAGAATTCGAGTTTGCCTCTGAGGTGATTGGCGGGGTTGTGCCAACCAAATACATTCCCAGCATCGAAAAAGGCGTTGAGGAAGCCAGACATCACGGCGCTTTGGCGGGATACCCACTGCAAAATATCAAAGTTGTGGTTTACGACGGCAGTTACCACGATGTGGACTCCTCGGACATGGCGTTCAAGACGGCTGGCAGCATCGGCTTGCGCAACGCCGCCGAAAAAGCCAGACCCGCCCTGCTCGAGCCGATCATGCTGGTCAAAGTTCGAGTGCCAGAACGTTACACGGGCGATATTCTGGGCGATCTGAACACCCGCCGCGCCAAAGTGCAGGGCATCGAACCCGAGGGTGGGGTCACGGTCATCAGTGCGCTTGTGCCGCTGGCGGAGGTGCAAAATTATTCGCCAGAGTTGCACAGCCTGACCAGTGGACGCGGCGTGTACAGCATCAAGTTTGATTCTTACGCTCAAGTGCCAGCGCTTCAAGCCGAAAAAATTATCAACTCGAGAAAAGCCGAACTCGCCCACGCTTGATGGCAAACTCGAGGTTTTTGAAGACCTGACAATTTAAGAAGCTCGAGACAACTTGATGATGTCTCGAGTTTTAGCGAATAATTCTTGCAGGTTGAATATTTGCGGCGCGACGCGCAGGAATAAAACCGGCGACCAAAGTTGTGAGTAGCGATGCAATGCTGACCCAGACGAAATCGAATGTTTTCATTTGCGCTGGCAAAGCGGTTATGAAGTACAAATCTCCAGGCAAACGGTACGGATTCAACGTGAAGTACAGACTCAAAATAAATCCCAAAAGGTTGCCCAGCATCATCCCCAAAAACCCTAAAATAAAACCCTCGAGCAAGAAAACCTGTTGAATCACGCTGGATTTTGCGCCCATCGCCCGCAAAATGGCAATCTCGGGGGTTTTTTCAAAAACGGTCAAAACCAGCACATTGACAATCCCGAACGCGGCAACGATCACGATTAATAGCAGCACGATTGAAATAATATTTTTTTGCAATTGCATCTGCGCAATCAAGGTTTGGTTGATGTCCTGCCACGGACGACCATAAAAATTGGTGGGACTAACCTTCCCAGGCTCGAGGTCGAGCGGCAAGGTGTTCGCCAAGCCAATGGCGCGTTCGGCGTCTGAAAGGCGCACGTGATAGCCCATGATGTTCTGTCCCAGTCCCATTAGGTCTTGTAAGGCGGCAATGCCAACAAAACCAAAAACGCTGTCAATCTGGTAATTGCGGGTGCGAAACGTTCCAGAAAAGCGAAATTTCTTTTTCACCGCACTCGAGATGTCCAAACCCTTGGTTGCCACCACATAAATCGTGTCACCGACAATCAAGCGCATCGAACGCGCCAAATCGTAACCCAGTAAAATCCCGTCTACGGGCAGTTGCTCGAGTTGAATGCGGTCTTCAGACTCGAGGTTTAACGCCCCAGCCTCGCGTTTGGTGTCCACCCCGTACACTTGAGCAAAGCCCGTGCTGCCGCCCTTGCCATTGCTGGCACGCCGCGTCAGCAAGCCTTGCGTGAACACGTAACGCGACCAGCCGACCACCTCAGGGTTACTCGAGAGGCGCTGCTCGAGTTTGGGGTCTGTGGGTGTCCCGCCCTGTTCCTGATCCCAAGCCTGAAGCGTGATGTGCGGTTGGGCTTTGATGGTCGTGTCAATCAGGGTTTTGACAAAACCATTGGTCAAGGATAGCGCTGTGGTTAAAACCATGACGCCAATCGCCACGCCCACAATCGAAATCAAGTTTTGGGTGCGTCGTCGTCGCAGGTGCGAACGGGCGAGTAACCAGATGAGCCGAGTCATGAGATGGATTCTACGTTGAAAGAGAGTGATTGGCGATGAGCAAGGTGGCAATCTGCGAAAGATCTCGGGAGACCCACCAAAAGTTTGTGCTGCTCGAGAATTCATTTGTCATTCGAGGTTGGGTTTTCGTTCATCAGTCTCGAGAAACCGAACTGAAACGAACGTTGTGTTTAAAGGTACTCGAGATTTTATAAATTTTGCTCATCTCGAATCTCGTAGACAAAGCCTTCGCCACCCGCGTACAGGCAATGATCCAAGTTGACGCACAAACCGTTTTGGTACTCCCAAGCCTCGGTGACTTCAATCGGTGAGCGGTCCAGAAGCCGAAAAATTGGCGTGTGACCGTGAACAATTTTCGTGCCCCCAAATGTCTCGAGCATCTTTTGCGCCCTGGCAAAACCGCTTTCAAAATCTGAAATATTAACCCGTTGTGCAAAGTCGGGTTCGACGAACTCGAGCCGTTTGGAAAATTGATCCTCGAGCAAGTCGATGGTGTTCATGTCGTGTTCGGTCAGGATGGCATGGATATTATTGTTGACTTCCTGAACGCTCGAGCCGTAATTGAGGTAAAAGGTGTTGTCGGCGTGCATCAACAGCGTGTTGCCGACCCTGGCAAGGGCGGGCAGGTTTAATAACCACGAAACCCGTTCTGGGGTCAGTCGCTCGAGGTCGGTCATTTTGCCGCCGTTTTTCATCCACATGTCAATAAAACCAACTTTTTTGCCCACCTGCTCAAAACTTGGGACGTCATGGTTTCCAAAGTGATAGACCTCTTGCAGAATCACGTCGTGATTGCCCAAAAGTGCTCCGACAAAACCGCCTTCAAAAACGGCTTCTTTTTCCAGGCGCATGACCAGATCAATCACGCCCATGCCGTCTGGTCCACGGTCGGTAAAATCGCCCAGAAACCAAAGGTGCGCATCCGCAGCCGCCCAATGTCCAGCGGCATTTGTCAGTTCGGCGCTCCTGAGTAATTCAAGCGTTTGATCCAAGCATCCGTGAATGTCACCAATGGCGTAGGTCGGCATCCCAGAATTCTAAGCGCAAGGAGGTAAAATATTGATTCTTGAGGCTAAAAATCCGACCTGTACAGATTTTTTTTGATATTATCAGGTAAGCGTCGGCTTAAATTTATGCAAAAGGTGGAAATTTATGGATCGCAAAGCCGTGAACTCGAGTATGCTTGCCAGCATTGGCTACGATAAGGCTACTCAAACGCTCGAGCTTGAATTTACAAGCGGAGAGGTTTGGCAGTACATGGACGTACCAAACGAGGAATTCGAGGCGCTGATGAATGCGCCCTCGCACGGTGGTTACGCACGTCAAAACATCATCGAGTCCTATCACGAAACTCGAGTGTCAGGTCGTGAAGTAAAGCGTTAAGTGCCGTTTTTAAATGCTCAAGAATTTGTTCTGCCTAACTGGTGAAGGTTAATACGTCCATGAGCGAATTCGTACTCGTCAAATTCAATCATTAAGACCAGCAACAAAACTCATGCCAAACACATTTTGTTACCTCTCGAGTGACTGGAATAGGTTCTCATGTGTGTTTTAACCTTGGCTTAGCCTTCCTATTCGTGTAAACTGCCGCGTTGCCCCTCGAGTTTGCTCGCAAGGTGCAGCCCCCAGAATTTGGTGTCTTCAGACCATATTGTTCCGCCCCAAGCATTACACCCCGCAAGAGAGCCGAACTGAAGCCAAGATCAACCAAATTGCTCGAGGAGAGATTTTGAAACTGTTACAAAGAATTGCAGTGTTGGTTGTTGCCCTGTCCGCGTTTACAGGAATTGGTTTTGGTTACACCGAGCGCCCATTGTGGCCCGTCCAAGGGGTCATCACCCAAAATTACGGTGGACGATACGGTCATACCGGACTGGACATCGCCGCGCCGACAGGCACACCCGTTTACGCCGCCCTTTCGGGACGTGTCAATTACGCGGGTTGGAATCCGCACGGTTACGGCAACTTCATCAAGATCACTGGCAATGATGGACGCGAGTACTGTTACGCCCACAACTCGAGAATCATGGTGCGGGTTGGGCAAATCGTGCGTCAAGGGCAACTGATTTCCCGTGTCGGTTCGACTGGTCACAGCTCAGGTCCGCATTTGCACTTCGAGATTCGGATTGGTGGCAACGTCCGCAGCCCCATGGCGTACCTGCCAGGCTCGAGGGTCATGCTCGCCAGCACCCGCGCAAGGCGTTAACCTTCAAAGCAATTTAAAAGCTCGAGTGTTCACGCTCGAGCTTTTTTGTCATATCCGCCCCGTGCTAAACTGATTTCATGCTTCAGAAGGTCGGTTTTCAAAATTTCCTCGCCCTGCGCAACGTTGAATTGACGCTCGAGCCGTTCACAGTCATTGTTGGACCAAACGCGAGTGGTAAAAGTTCGATTCTCGAGGGGATTCAGAGGATTTCGTATTTGGAAGCTGCACCATCAGACTTTTTTGGTTTGGAGCTTCAATTCGGATCTGATTTACAACTTATTGAAGCTTGTAAGTTATTAGAATCACGTAATCAAGTTGCTCAACCAATCCATTTTTCTTTTCAAGCTCTAAATAAACCGAAAATCAGGATTGAGTTGGAGGCTTCTCGTATAAATTGCAATATATTTATGAACAATTCACTATATCAACATAATTTGAGATCAAAAGGATTTGGGGATTTCTCCGCAATAAAATCTAATTTCAAATCAAAAGTAATTAAATTTTCGGCTAAATTAGCCTCTAATCCATCATATAGCAAACTTTTGAATCCGATTCTCGAGGAAGATGGACAGGGCTTAGCAACTGTTTTCTCCAATTTGCAAGAAGAATATGACGAAAAATTTAATCTAATTCAAGAAAAAATGTTAACCATTATCCCAAACTTAACAAAAATAAGAATTAGAAGATCAGAAGTCCCTGCAATAAATTGGTTCAACATCACAGATCAAAAAAACCATCTTCAAGAAATTGCTCGAGAAACCACAGCCACAGGACAAGAATTACTGTTCGATTTTGTCAACGCCACTGGAATCCCCGCATCTCGAGTCAGCGAAGGTACGCTTTTTGCCCTGACCGTTCTGGTTGCGGTTGCCTCGAGTGAAGGCGATACGATTGTGCTGATTGACGACCTCGAGCGTGGATTGCACCCTAAAGCGGTACGGGATTTGATGAAGGCATTGCGGGATATTCAAACGATCACGCCAGGTTTGCAAATTATTGCCACCAGTCACTCGCCGTATGTGTTGCACGAACTCGAGCCTAAAGAAGTGCGGGTGGTCACGCTAGACCCAGAATTGGGAACGTTAATTGCACCGCTCGAGGCGTACCCGAATTTTGACCAGTGGCGCAACGAAATGACCCCAGGCGAATTCTGGAGTTTTGTCGGTGAAGATTGGGTTAAGGATTTGTTCTTGTTGGAGAAATCGCGTGCCTGATGGTTTTCATCCTCAAATTGTAATTGCTTGTGAACACGATTCCGATGCTCGAGTGGCAAAGGGTTTTGCGGAGCGAATTTTGCGTCAAGAAATACCGTATCTCGAGGATGTCCCCGAAGCATTGCCAAACTGGGTTGGTGTGTTGCCCAATTCTGGTTATTTGCGTTGGGCAAGTATTTCTGAACTTTACAAAAATACAGGTTTGCCCGCTGCTTTTGGAGTCAGAATGAATGGTCAGCCGCCAAAGCTCGATGCTGTGACCACTTTAAAAGCGTTGCGTTTGGCTGAACGCTTAAATCCTGTCGCTACAGTTTTAATGCGTGATATTGACGCTCAGGCTGAACGTGCACAGGGTTTAGAACAAGGACGCAACGAGTATCAACGCACATCTGTCAATTCAGCAAGCATGAAAGTTGTTCTTGCTGCCCCCAACCGTTACCGCGAGGCGTGGTTGTTGGCAGGGTTCGATTCAAAAAACGAACGTGAACGACAACGGCTTGAAACAGAATGCAATGAATTGAAATCATTTGATCCAACCATTCAACCGCACCGTTTGAATGGCGCGAAAGGTGAATCCAGATGCGCAAAAGACGTTTGGAATCGACTTTCAAACGATGATGCCGCTCGGGAAATTCATTGTTGGGAACAAACCCCACTCGAAACACTGCACGCTCGAGGTGCGGATTGTGGTTTATCGGCGTTTTTGAAAGAAATTGAAACATATCTTGTACCTGCCCTCAAATAATCCTTAACGCGCTGGGTTAATCAGCCATTTCTCGAGCAATTTTTGATAGCTGCCGTCAAGCTTCATGGTTTTGATCAGATCGTTGGCAAGCTTCACCAAATCCGAACCCTGCTTAAAAACCATGCCGTACTCCTCGAGCTTCAGCGGTTTGCCCGTGCGCTCGAGGTTTTCGGTTTTGACCAAATAATCGGCAATCGGTGCGTCGGTAATGATCGCGTCAATGACTGCCGATTTTAAATCCACCAGACTCGATTTCAGATCGTTGTAAGCTTTGAAATCTGCGCCAAGCGGTTTGAGGTACTGGTCGGCGGCGTCGAAGCTGGTCGTGTTGGCTTGAACGCCAAATTTTAAACCCTTGAAACTGGCGGCTGGATAAGTAATCTTTTTCGGGTTTCCTTTACGCACCACCAGCACTGGGGCGCTCGAGAAGTACGAATCGGAGAACACCACACCAGGTTTTTTGGCGATCACAATGCCACTGATTGCCATGTCCACCGAATTTGCGGCGGTGGCTTTGACCAGTGATTCCACGGAAAGGCGTTTGAATTCGATTTTGACGCCGAGCTTGCGGCTCAAAGCTCGAGCCATATCGGCATCAAATCCCACAACCTCTTGTTTTTCGTTGACGCTTTCAAACGGCGCGAATTGCGGGTCAATACCAACCACCAACACGCCTTTTTGTTTGACGCCAGCAACATTTGCCGCAATTGCCAAGCCGAGCATGAGACTCGAGCCAATCAAAAAACCTTTGAATTTCATGATGAAAGGATAACGTATCTCGAGATGAAAACAAAAAAAGGAGCGGAAAAATCCCGCTCCTCGAGATCACTGAAAGCTGTTTACAAGCGCAACAAGCTCGCAACGACGGTGGTGGTTTGACCACCGTTGATGGTGAAGGCTTGAACGAAACCACGGTAACCGGCGGCAACAATCACAAGTTCGTGTGTGCCAGCAGGCAAGTTCTTGACAGTCAAGCTGCCATTGTTGCCAATTTTACCAACCAATTGACCGTTAATGAAGACACTTGCACCGCGCACGCTGTTGACAATGCTCAAGTTGCCATTGGTGGCAACAGCTTGCAGGTTGGCGTTGACGACAGTCACACGACCACCGCTGACGACCACGTTCTGTTGGAAGTCACGGTAACCGGCAAGGCGCACGGTGACGGCGTACTGACCGGCAGCCAAAGGCAATTCGGCGCTCGAGCCTGTCAAATTGCCCTGGAATTGACCGTTGACATAGACTTCAGCGCCAGATTGCGAGTTGACGCGCAGCGTACCGTTGGTCACGATGGCTTGCAGGTTGCGGGCATCAACCACGGTGGTTTGACCCACGTTGACGTTGACGGTCTGATTGAAATCGCTGTAACCGTCCAGGGTCACACGAATGGCATGGTTGCCTGCGGTGGCGATACCAGTGATGCTGCCATTGGCAACAAGTCGGTTGTCCACGAAAACGCTCGAGCCGTTTGGCGCAAGAATTTGCAACGTGCCATTTTGTTGCAATGCGGTCAAACGGGCGTTGACGGCGGTGGTTTGACCGGCGTTGACATTGACGGTTTGGTTGTAATCGCTGTAACCAGGGGCGCTGATGCGAATGGTGTGCGAACCAGGAACGGCTGCAATGCTGACAGGAGCATTACCGATCAGCGTGCCATCAACCAGGACGCTCGAGTTTGGTGCGTTGCTGGTGATTGCCAGCGTGCCATTGCTGACAGGACGGGCGGTGGTGAAGTCCACGAATGCCGTTGTCCAGTCGGTTGGTGGCAATGGTGTTACAACCACAGCCAAGGGACGTGCAAGACCTTCAGAGCCTTGAACGGTGGCGTTGACAAAATTACCAGTTTCAACTTGAGGAATGATGCCCGACAAGTTGAGTGGGTTTTTGCTGGCAAGAGCGAAAATCTTTTCTTGACCAAACGGCGCTTGAATGTTCAATTGGTACTTGTCGCCCGATCCTGGGAAGGTACGGGTCTCGCCGGCACGCAAGAAGGGCTGTTGTCCACCTGGGAAGCCGTTTGGCAACAAAACCGTGATTGCACCAGTGGATTGAATATTGAACACGTAAACGTAAGCGTCTTGATTGACACTGACCGAAACTTTGAGGTTCTCACCCTCCAAGTACAACGGGTTTGCTCCTGGTTTGTTGAGCGCCACCGAAACTTTTAACTCGGTTGGGGCTGGGTTGACAATCACGGCTTG
>JAYTKL010000367.1:0-1251 GCA_043730305.1 Deinococcales bacterium
GGCATTCAGCCCAGACGGCAGCTTTGTCGCCAGCTCGAGCGACGACAAAACCATTCGACTCTGGAATGTGTCCACCGGCGAACTCGAGCGCGTGTTTGAGGGCAGCAGCGCAGGAATTTTGACGCTTTCTTTCAGTCCAAACGGTCAAACCCTAGCCAGCGGCTTGCAAGGCGGTGAGGTCAAACTTTGGGAAGTGAGCACTGGACGCGAAATTGCCAGCCTCAAAGCCCATCAGGAAAACATTTGGAGCGTCCTCTGGAGCAGTGACGGCACGCAACTATACACTGGGTCGAGTGACGCGAAAATAAAAATCTGGGATGTGGCAACCGCCACAGAGGTTGCCACCCTCGACTCGCCAAGCTGTGACTGCCCAATTTACGCCATGGCGCTCAGTCCAGACAATCGCGTCTTGGTGGCGGGCGCAAGTACCCTCAAGTTCTGGGATGTGGCACAGAAAACCGAACTCGCAGATATTGCCCTGGATACTCAAGATCCGATTGCAGAAATTCAATTTTCCAAAGACGGCAAAACCCTGGTCACCACCGGACGCGGCGGCGCTCGAGTTTGGACCAAAGACAACGGTGAAATCATCACGCTGCCTTAAATCTAAAATCTCAAGTCAGCTTCATGCGGCAGGTTTTGAATTGTATGATTTAAAACGATGAAATTCTCAGATCGTCTGCACGCCCGAATGCTCGAGTTGAACACGCGCTTGTGTCTCGGACTCGACCCGCGTCCAGAAAATCACACCAGCACCGACCCCAAACAATTTAACCATGACCCCCAGGCAATCGCCACAGCCGTCCTAAAACACTGCCTCGAAGTTCTCGAGGCTTGCAGTCCCTACATTGCCTGCGTCAAGCCCCAAGTGGCATTTTACGAGGCGCTGGGCATCCCAGGACTCGAGGTTCTGGACAAAATTTGTTCAGCCGCTCGAGCCTTGGATTTACCGATCATTCTGGATGCCAAACGCGGTGATTTTCCAAGCACCGCCGAAGCGTACGCCAGCGCATGGCTGACCAGTGAACGCGCTGGAACAGCCTTGACCGTCAATCCGTTTCTGGGATTTGAAACCCTGACGCCATTTTTGAAAACTGCCCAAAACAATGACGGCGCAATTTTTGTCCTTGTGAAAACCAGCAACCCAGGCTCGAGCGACCTGCAAAACCTGCAAACCGCAAATGGGACAATCTCCGAAATTATCGCCAAACACCTCGCAGAACTGGCAACTCGAGAAACGAGTTACGGCGC
>JAYTKL010000368.1:0-7782 GCA_043730305.1 Deinococcales bacterium
AAACCCATCACACCGCGTTCGTGCAATTGTGCCATGACCTCGGGCAAGGTCTCATGGGTAAAGCTCATGGCTTTGGCACGGGCGTTAAAGCCCTCCAAGCCGAAGTACACGGCATCCGCACCCGCTTCAATCGCGGCACGCATTTGGGGCAAGCCACCGGCAGGAGACATCAGTTCAGGTTTTTTGGTCGCTCGAGAATTCACGGGTGCAGTATAGGCTTTTGGGAAGATGGCAAATGGTTAGGGTTGACCCAATACAGCGGTTTTCATATCCGTTGACGCGCTCCGCGCGCTCACTCCTATGAAAACCGCTGTCTGTTGCCACTCCCTTTGGTCGCCAATGTCTGACGCTTCGCGTCAAACATTGTGCAAGGTGCTGTAGACCTGTATTTCCTGAAAAATCAGGGTGGAAATCTAAGAAATCGGTGTCCTGAAGGGGCGAGGCATGCCTCGCCCCTACGTAGAAATCGTAGCTCATCAAGCCTCACAAAAGCATGAAATTCTCGAGATATGAATCAAAAATCACAGCAGGCAAGTTTGCCAAAAAAACGCATGGCGGCAGGGTGTTTGTTCCGCAACTCGAGCAATCAAATTTTGATTGTGCAACCCAACTATAAGCCCAACTGGGAAATTCCTGGCGGAGTGATTGAAGAGAACGAGAGTCCAAAAACTTGCGCGGCTCGAGAGGTGCTGGAAGAACTGAGTCTCGAGGTTTCTGTTGGGCGTTTGCTGGTGGTGGATTACACCAGCGAGAACGAAGAGCATACGGAGGAGCTGATGTGGGTTTTTGATGGCGGGGTTTTAGACAACACTCAAATCTCGAGCATCAAATTGCCAGCTTCTGAACTCGAGTCGTTTCGTTTTGTTGATCTTGTTGCGCTAGAGCTGTTGGTGATTTCCAGAATGTCCCGCAGGCTCAAGCAAGCTGTTTTTGCCCTTCAAAACGATCAAACCTTGTACCTCGAGAATCAATTGCCAGCCTGAGAACGCGCCACGCCCGAGATCAACCAGGAAGGCATGAATTGCTCGGTGTTAAAACAACGCTCGAGGTATTTTTCATCCCAAATTTCATCGTCATTGAGGTACAACACGCGGTCGGACAATGCCATCTCGAGTCCGGCATTTCTGGCTTTCAACAAGCCGCGTTCAGGGTTGAGAAAACCTTTGATGCGCGGATCAGAAAATTTCAGGGCGGCTTGGATTCCAACGCCGTTGCCATCGTCCACAACCAATAATTCCCAGTCCTGAAAGTGTTGCGCTCGAATACCTTGCACAGCCTTTGCTGCGCCTTGTGGATTGTTGCGGGTCACCAGCACCACACTGATTTGTACTTGCAAGTCACGCATCCCGCATGACATTTCGGCTCGAGAGACGATGCGCATGGATTGTTGAACATGCAGTTTGGTTTGTAATACTTCCATAAATAAGATCATGCGCGTGTTTTGTCAGGTTTTGATGCGGACGGCAATGAGAAACCCTGATGTTGAAATCTCTCAAATTTGGTTTCTTTCGTGTGGTACGCTTAACCATCATGAATTTCGTCCAACCTCAAGTGCTCCAAACCTTGGCGACCGAGCGCTTACTGTTAAATGACATCACCGAATTGCTCGCCAGGGACGGCGCACCGCCCGAAGATGCCAGGGAAACCCGTGCGGCGCTGCGTGGACTCGAGGAAAGTTTTTTGCTGGTGGTGGTCGGCGAGTTCAACGCGGGCAAGTCGAGTTTGCTGAATGCGCTTTTGGGCGCAGACGTGCTCGAGGAAGGTGTCACGCCAACCACAGACAGAATTAGTATTTTGGTACACGGTGAACACGATAAATCTGCGCCGTACACGAATGTTCTCGAGGGAACGCCAGGTTTGAACATTGATGAGTTCGTGACGCGCCGCGAGTTGCCGTATCAGTTTCTCGAGGGTGTGGCATTGGTGGACACCCCTGGTACAAACGCTGTCATTCGGCGGCATCAGGCACTGACTGAAGGCTTCTTGCCCCGTGCCGATCTGGTCTTGTTTTTGACCAGCGCAGACCGTCCGTTTACCGAATCCGAACGCCAGTTCCTCGAGCTTTCACGCGCCTGGTCGCGCAAGGTCTTGATGGTGGTCAACAAAGTCGATCTGCTCGAGAAAGAATCTGACCGCAAGGAGGTGCGCGTGTTTGTGACCCGCAACGCCAAAGAGGTTTTGGGTGTTGTGCCGCAAGTCTTTATGGTCAGCGTCAAACGTTTTGAACAGGGCGGTGATGAAGGTTTTACAGAACTTCAGAATACCCTGCGCGAGGTCTTGGGCGAACGTGACCGCTCGAGGTTGAAACTGCTCTCGCCGCTTGGGGTCGCGTCACGGCTGCTCGAGCGTGCCAGGGAACGCACGCGGGTCAGCCTTGAGGTTCTGGGCGATGACACCAAAACATTGAATGACCTCGAGCGGCAACTCAAAGCCCATCAAGAAGATTTGAGTTCTGATTTGGAGACGCAAACCAAAGGCTTGGACGCGATTCTTGACGGCGTGAAAAAACGTGGCGTGTTGTTTCTCGACGATCAATTGCGCTTCCGTAAAACCCTAGATTTGTTAAACCCCGACAAAATTCGGCTCGAGTTTGAAAAAACCGTGATTGCCGACAGTGGCGTGCAACTCGAACGGCGCGTCAACGAAATCATTGATCGGTTCTTGGCACGCAACCATAAATTCTGGGACGAAACGATGGCATTTTTAAGCGCTCGATCCAGCACCGAAACCAAAGATGGTGACACTCGAGAGGCGCTTTTGCGCGGTGCAAAATTTGATTATGACCGCAAAGCCTTGCTCGAGAGTCTAGGCACTTCGGTGCAAAACGAGGTTGAAGGTTTTAACCGCGAAGAGTTCAGCAAGCGCCTTGCGGGCGAAGCCCAAACCGCCATTGTGCAATCGGGCGTGGCGGGTGTTGGGGGCTTGGGACTCGGGGCGCTGCTGGCATCGGTCTTGGGAAGCTTCCTGCTTGATTTCACAGGCATTCTGGTTGGGCTTGCCGCCGCAAGCCTGGGCTTGTTCATCCTGCCGCGCAAACGCGCCCAAGCCAAAAGTGATCTCGAGACGCGGATCAACACCCTGCGCGACAGATTGCACGAGGTTTTAAGCCGAGAGCACAAACTCGAGTCTGAACGTGCCACCGCCAGGTTGCGCGAAGCCAGTGCACCGTACACCAGGTTTATCCGAGCCGAGACCGAACGGCTCGAGAAATCTCAAAACGATTCCAGGGGTCTGCTCGAGCAGGTGGCGGCGCTCAGGACACGGATTGAGAGTTTGGAGTAATCAATCGGGTTTTGCTGGTTGTGCAAATGCGATCACCGCCCCCAATGCCAGAATTCCCGCCGACCATGCCAAACCCACGCGTAAACCGCCCGCGCCATCGCTTAAAGCGCCAGAAATCAGTGGTCCAAAGCTTTGCCCTGCGGCGAACACGGAGGTGAACAAAGCGATGCCCGCATTCCAAGCGCTGGCTGGTAAATTTCGCCGCGCCAGTGCCGTGGTTGATGCCACCACCGACAAGAACGACCCGCCAAATGACACCGCCGAAATCAGCATCACCACAAACTGACTCGAGATCAAAGGCAATCCTGCCCCAAACGCCAAGCTGGTCATGGCAGCCGCCATCCCTCGAGCGCCGCGCCAACGGGTGATCGGGACGCTCCAAACGCTCGGGGCGAGCATGGCTGCCAGCCCGAGGGTTGCCCAAAAGACCGCGATTTGCAGCGTGGTTGCGCCGTTTGCTTTGATGAACGCCACCGAAAAAGTCATGTAGGCGATGTAACCCAGCGCAAAACAGGCGTATGCCAGCAGCGGCAACATCAAACCTCGAGCCGACCATGTTCCAGCAGCACTGGTTTGGCTGTGATGGCTTGGTAAACGCCATGCGGTCTGGCTCGAGATCAGGCTGACCACGACACTTGCCAGTCCCAAAATCACCCACAATGTGCGCCAGTTGGTGCCGGCAGCCAGCGCAAAAGGCAAGCTGATGCCCGACAAGAAAATCCCGAATCCTGCGCCAGCATAGTAAGTGGTCAGCATGATGCCTGCCAACCTGGGCGGGGCGCTCGAGGCGGCATGGGCGGTCAGTGCGCCGCCAGCGATAAAAATAATAGCGCCGCCAATGCCAGCCAACCCTCGAGCGAGAATCAACCAAGCGTAATTGTCGCTCGAGCCTGCGCCAACCAATGCCAAGGCAGTCGTAAATAATGCAATGATGAAACTAAGTTTCGTGCCGAGCGTTCGCATCAATCGTGTGGAAATCAACGCGCCGATCAAGTAACCCAGCGCGTTGGCGGTGTTCATGCCGCCTGAAAGTGAGTAGGTCCATTTCAATTCGGCTCGCATGGCAGGAAGCAACAACGCGTAAGCGAAACGCGCGAAACCGAGTGCTACCGTTGGACCAAACGCCAAACCGAGGGCGGTCAGAAAAGCTCGAGTTGAGGGTGTCATCGTTGAATCTCCGCCCAGGTATTCATCTATATTGATGATGAGCCTACCAAAATACAAGCTGTTTGGCGCGGTGAGAACAGCTTTATCCACAGGGTTATCCACAAACTCGAGCTTATCCAATGGTTGGGCGTGGAACTGGTGCAGGCTTTAAAAAAATCGGGTTGTCTCGAGCAGGACGGTTTGCAATTTAATTTAACGCCCACGGGTTGGAAACTTTTGAAGCTTTTGGGATTGACCTCGAGATGCTGGCATTGCAACGTCATTTTGCCAAAGCCTGTTTGGACTGGACGGAACGCAAACACCATCTTGGCGGTGCGCTGGGTCGCGCCATCACGAGCAAAATGCTCGAGTTGAAATGGTTGGTGCGGCTGCCCAATGGTCGGGCATTGCGGGTAACTGAGACGGGGCGGTTGGGATTGCAAAAAACTTTTGGGATGCGGCTTTAACCTCGAGTCAAGAATCTGCTCTAAATTTTTCAAACTCGAGCGGCATTTCAAGATCAAAATGCTGACACAACACCAGCACATCGCGGTAGTCGTCAATGTCCACCTCGTAACCCGTGTGAAATTTCACCAACCATTCGGGCGAAATACACTTCACGGCAATGCCATCAATTAAACCCGTTCCAGTCAAGGATTCTCGAGGGTACGGTACACCAAAAATAATTTTTCCGTCAGCATTAAACGTGAACGAGTGAAAATCAATCTGATGCCCAAAATTATCACCCAGCACAAAATTGCAATCCCTGGTGTCATCGCGTGGCACGTCTTTGTAGCCTCGAGCCTCGAGAAGGGCGCGAAGTTTGGGAACATCTTGGTGAGAAAGCGCAATGTCAAGGTCGCTGTGAACTCGAGTTTGCCGCTCGAGCAGCGCGTCAACGCTCCAACCGCCATCAATCCAAATTTCAATGCCATGTTCTTGGGTCAGTTTTAAAAACTCGAGCACGTCATGACTGGTCATTTCAGGTTTTGGCGTGCTTGGGTTCATGGGGTCAGTCTACAAAACATCAATCTCGAGTGACCAAATCTCGAGCCAAATTTGCGTTGCGCATATTTTACTGCGCCCGAGGCTTGACAAATCTATAAATTCAAACTAATGTTTCAAACAGTTGTTTGAAATTAACTCAACACGAACAAAATATCAAAGGAGCAAAAAATGTACACCTCAGCCTCAAGCGCACTTCAAACCCCGCAAACTCGAGCGACCTGGCAAGAAAACTTCGTCACCGTTGGCTTTGGTCTGTGGTTGATCTTTGGTTTTTTTATTGACGCTTACGCCCACGGTAACTTGCGCGGCAACTTGGACAGTTTCTTCACGCCCTGGCACACCATTTTGTACTCGGGTTTTATGGCAACCGCATTCTGGATGATCTGGCTGGTGGTTCGTCGCTTGCGCCAAGGCTTGCAAGGCATGGCGGCTGTTCCTGTCGGCTACGAACTTGGCTTGGTTGGCGTGCTGGTCTTTGGTGTTGCAGGGGTGAGCGACTTGATCTGGCACAGCACTTTTGGCATCGAAGCGAACCTGAATGCCCTGCGCAGCCCCAGCCATTTGCTGCTGTTTATTGGCGCTTTTCTGCTCATGACCGCACCCATCCGAGCCGCATGGCACGACCCAAATTCCAAAAGCAACCCAAGTTTTCTCGAGTTCTTACCAAACCTTTTTGTGATTACCGCCTGTTTTGGCTTTGCAACCCTGATGAACCTGCACTTTTGGGGTTTGACCAGCTTACCGATTGCAACAAAAGATTTGAGCAGACTTGCCAGCACAAACCCAATGGTGTTGTACAACCTGAACAGTTTTGTAGACGCTGGCATTCTGGCAACCAACGCCATGATTTTGTCCACCATGCTGCTGTTAGTGAAACGCTGGCGCACCCCATTTGGCACATTCGCTATTGTGCTTGGATTCAGCACGTTACTGCTGACGGTCATCATGGACACCACACCCATGATACGGGTGTACTTCGCATTTCTGGCAGGCGGCATCATTGACGCGCTGATTTACGTCCTCAAACCCAGCACCACACGAATTCTCGAGCTTCGCACGGTGACAGTTCTTGCCCCAATTGCGATTTGGGGCTTGCATTTTCTGGCAGTTCACCTCAGCACCCAGCTTGGTATCAGCACCGAATTGTGGACGGGCAGCTTGACCACCACTGCATTGTCAGGCTTGGGCTTAAGTGTTTTGATGACAGCGCAAGAACCACCAGTGCAAAAATCCGAAAGTGTGTAACACTTTCCGAGCGAAGCGGTTCTGCCTGTAGGTGCGTTTTAGAACCAAGAAGCGAGCAGGATGAAAGTGCTGGTATGAAAGGCGCGGAGCTTATTGGAGCGACCCAGCCCGCAAGCGGTTTCGCCCGTCAGGTGCGTCTTGAAACCAAGAAGGTGCATGAATTGGGTCAAGCGGTCTCGCCCGAAGGTGCTTCTTGAGACCAAGAAGAAGCGAAGCGGAAATAAGAGTAGCGACTGGAAGGTAACAGCACTAGAATGACAGCACATCATGACCATCCCCACCAAACTGCAAGACGTCATCATCCGAGCCGCCCTCGAAAGTCTCGAGCAATTCGGTATGGAAGGTTTAACCGTGCGAAAAATTGCGACAAGGGCAGGGGTGAATGTTGCCGCCATCAATTACCATTTTCGCAGCAAAGAAAAACTGCTCGAGCAAGTGTTCGACCTTGCCAGCACCAACGCTTTTGGCGACATCGACCAACTCATCACAGCCAAATCTGGCAAAAAACTCGAGCAGCAACTCGAGACTTTTTTACTGCATTACGCCAATGGTTTGATCGAATACCCGAACGTCTCGAGGGTACTGATTCATCAACTCATCAACCCTGATGAATCCAACAGCATCATTACGCAACGTCTCGAGGCGTTCTTGCAATCCTTGACAGGGCATTTTGCAAGATTGCAGCAAAAAGATGCCAGTGATCTCAAAGTTCGTCAAAAAACCATCGAATTTATTTCGGTGATGATAAACCTGTGCTTGATTCCAGAAGTGTTTCGTAAATCTTTGGGTTTTGATATTCAAAACCCTGAAACTCGGGCGCAATTAATTGCGTCATTTGTTCGAGATAAAATTTAAAATCATCCTCGAGCTTTCATGTAAGGTTTGACGCTCGAGAAACCTAAACTCGAGCCTGATGCGTCAAATGGCGGATGAAGTTCTTGACCGAATTTTGTTATGCTACACCTTGCTAAACTCGGTCAAATCAACTCGAGTCTTGAAAGGAATATTGTAACTACTCAGCAGTGATGTGCGCTTAAGAATGTTAAGCTTTGGTCATTCCAGAAGATGCCTGCCCCAACTGTGTTCGCCTTGAAGCGGAAC
>JAYTKL010000369.1:0-19710 GCA_043730305.1 Deinococcales bacterium
AATTTTTAAGCGTTCAGGCTCGAGGCGTGTCAGGACAGTTTCGCCATCTATTTTTTCGCAAACCACAACACTTTCTGGTGTTTTCGACAAACCATCAATAAGAAGCTCCGAATGCGTTGTGATGATTAATTGTGTGCGGCTCGAGGCTTCAATCAGTAATTTGGTGATGTTAGAAATCAGGTCGGGATGCAAGCCAAGTTCTGGTTCTTCAATACAAATAAGTGGTGGTGGGTCAGGGTCAAGTAAAATAGCCAACAGAACAAGGTAGCGCAGTGTTCCATCGGATAATCTCGAGGATGAATACGGAATATCTTTTTCAGTAATGTAAAGCTGAGTCGTTTGACTTTCAATATCGATATGAATGTCGGAAATATCTTCATTTAAATCTTTTAAAGATTCAATAATGGTTTTTTTAATCCCTGGAAATCTAAACAATCGATTCAAAAAAAGAAAAAAATTGCTAAAATCTTCTTCTAAAACAGTATTTCTCAAATCAGATTGTTGTGGCGTTCGCAATACTGATGTCCTACCAAATTCCCAATTTCTATACATTCTTATTTTTGAGTATAGTTCAGATAGTTTAAATATTTCAGGATAATTCTCTGGGTCTTTTCTTTGTGAAAGTATTGAGGCGTTCATGCTAATAGCATTCTGAGAAATTGATTGAATTTTATTTGAATTCATAATTGAAACATCTATCCGATTATTTCCATCAAGTTGTAATTTGTAAAGAAATCCTGGAAAATCTTCATTTTCTTGCTTGTGTTTAATTATTTCTTTATTAACATAAAACATTCCATTTTGAATCATGAATATAAAAATATGTTCAATGGGGCGATTAAATTTACTTAATTCCATTTTTAATTTTACTAGATTTGATAATTTCTTATCAAAAATCCATTGTTGAATACCGCCACCTCGAGAGAAAACATCAATGGTATTTCCTACAGCAAGTGAACGTAAAATAGAGATAGCATCCAGAAAATTAGATTTTCCCGAACCATTTGTTCCAATCAAAACGTTTAAGTCTGTTAACCTAAACTCTTTGGAGTTTTCAGAGAACGACAAAAAGTTGTTAAGTTGTATTGTCGAAATAAGTTTCATAATCTAATCTCAAATTCACGATTCTCGAGCTTAACAACCACACTTTCACCTGCTGCGGCTTTGTGGAGCAAAACTTCCAAATTTTGTTTGGCTTCTAAAATCGAAACAATCATGCTCGAGCACCCTTCGCGTCTTTGCGTTCTGCCAATAACGTCGCAACCATCTGATTTAAACTCACACCGTTGCGTTCGGCTTCTTCGGCTAGATGCTGATGCAAATTGCTGGGCAGGCGCACCACAAACCGCCCACTGTATTTCTTGGCGGTACTGGGTAGAGGAATTGGATTGTTCAGCTCGAGGTTCACTTTGATCCAAGCGTATTTTGTGTCGTCAATCATCTCGAGCGCTTCTTCTAAATTATCACCGCATGTGATGCAGCCAGGTAAATCTTTGATTTCGATGGTGTAACCACCGCTCGCTTCTGGGTACAAGGTGATGGGGTAAACCAATTTCAGGTAATCCTCGAGTTTCAGAGTTTTTGTCTTGGTTTTCATTGTGCCTCCAAGTATTCACGCAAACCTAAATCTTCGATCATTGTTTTGACGTAATGCGTTTTCACGTGTCTGCCACTGATGGTGGGTAGCGCCGCAAGCCCGAAGGTGCTGTCTTTAGCGGCAAGAACTGCTCGAGTTTTGGTTTGATCTGATGAAACGAGAATGTTGGTGTGTTTGCCGCCTGCACGAAGTGTCCAACCGAAAAACAAGTAAATTTTGATAACGTCTTCAATGTCGGTACTGGTTGGCAACAGTAAAAGCTTTTCGATCAGTTTTCGGATTTTGGACATTCGCTCTTCCTTTGTGATACTACTCGTAGTGTCATTTTCGGTCAAATTTTACTGGTTCAACATCATCCAACCGCGCCAATTCCGCCTCGAGTAAAAACTCACAGCAATTGTGCCGCAACTTGTGGCACAATTTCATAACTTCAACCTCTCGAGCATCAAATCCAACTTCCATGCCCGTTTTACATTCTCGAGTTTGACAAATTTTTGCTGGTACACTTCCCCAGCTTCACCGCCACCTGTGACCGTGTGATTCCAGGCATCTCGAGTCTCAATGGTTTCAAACCAGAAGTAATGCCAGAGTTGCTGGTTTGTGTGACCTTGTGGTGGTTGAATCAGTTCCGAACCCAGAAACACGGGATTACTGAGGGTCAATCCAGATTCTTCCAGCACTTCTCGAGTTGCGGCTTGCTGCAAGCTTTCACCGTCGTCAACGCCGCCAGCCACAACTTGAGTCTCGGGCGTAATGTGTGGGTCGTTGTGATCGAACACCAGCAGTTCTTCTCGGTTTCGGGTGATGTAGCAAACAACTCTTTCTCGAGAAGCCATACGTTTTTTCAACTCGAGCAGGAAAAAATCCATTTCCCAGTCAATACCTGGTTGCTCGAGTGGCATAAATTCGTGCTGAAAGTTCATGCCGTTGTCCAGTTCGCCAGCGCTGACGTTGTGCGTCCAAGCGTCGGACGTGTTTGGGTCAGCCTCGAGCCAGAAGTAATGTTCAAACTGTGGTCCGTATTGCGCGGATTGCCTGACTCGAGCGCCCAAAAATACGGGTGTTCCAGTTGGGTTCAAACCTGTTTCCTCGTGTACTTCGCGCATGATGCCAAGCTCAAGGGTTTCGTTTTCTTCAAGTCCACCACCTGGAACTTGCACACCCGCGTCGGGGTACGAAGCATCATGCTTGAACACCAGAATTTCGACTCGGTTGCGCGTGATGTAGGCAAGCACTCGGGTTCGGGCAGATATTGCCTCGCGTAATTTTGGAAGTCCCACCGCCATTTCCCACTCGAGTTTGGCATTCTCGAGCGGTACAAACTTGTGCTGATACGTTCTGGGTTGGTCAAATTCGTTGCTCGAGCCTTGATGTGTCCAAGCATCGGGCGTTTCGGTTAAAACTTGAAACCAGACGTAATGCACCAGTTCGGCGCTCAATTCCCCTTCCCAACTGAATTCCCAAACTTGGGATTCCAGCAAGACTGGATGCTCGAGGCTTAAACCCGTCTCGAGTTGCAAAATGCGTGTGGCGGCTCGAAGTGGCGTTTCCGCAACCTCGAGTGCGCCTTTGACGACTTGCATGGTTGGCCATCGCGGGTTAGGTTGTTCAAACACCAGCAAATGTTTATTTTTAGAAATGTAAAGAACGCATTGTTGTTTCACGGCTTCTCCCTGGTACACAAAAAATCCCATCCGCCATTCCATCATGCGGACGAGACGAAGAGTCCCGCGATACCACCGCTTTTCCCGTATTAGGGGCGCTCAAACACGCTGTGACGGGCGCTCCCGAAGGGTTCTAATCTGGCACGAAGCCATTTCTTCCCTTGACCTGCTTGGGCGACGTTCGCTGGTTTGCGGTTCAGGATTCCTTTCAGTCTCGAGAATCCCTCTCTTGGAGCGCAACACCAAATACTCTTCCCGAGGTTCAGTATAGCTCGAGTTTGGGTTTTGGGAAAGTGCGTAGGCAATTTTGCGCATGGACACCACAGAACGTTCAAGCTCGAGTTACGATTTTGAAATACGAACGCGTTAAACTGAGTCCAAGATGACCGCTATTGCCAACCAACTTCCGCATTGGAACACTTCCAGTATCTTCCCAAGCCTAATTTCACCAGAGTTTGAAACTGCGTTCAACGGTGTTTTCGCGCACGTTCAAAACCTCGAGCAGATTTGCGAAAAGCACCAGATTCAGAAGCTCGAGACTCCACCCAGCACAGAGTCTGCACTGAAAGCCTTTGAGGAATACTTTCCAGAATCCGTTGAGTTTATGAAATCCTCGAAGTTGGTCAGCGCCTTTATTTCGTGTTTTACCAGCACCAACTCGAGAAACGATCTGGCTCAAGCCAAAGCCAGCGAGTTGCAACAGGCTTATGTGCGCAGCAGTAAAGTCACGACACGGTTTTACGCCTGGCTTGAAAACATTGATTTAACACCGATTTTCGAGCAATCCCAACTCGCCAAAGACCATCGGTTTGCGCTCGAGAAAATCCAATCTGACGCCAAGCATCAAATGTCACCGCTCGAGGAAGATTTGGCAGCCAGCCTCAACCCGAGCGGCTCGAGTGCCTGGGCGAAACTGCATGGGAACATCACCTCGAGATTGATGGCGCAGGTCAGCGATGCGGTGCTGCCGATGAGCGCCGTGCGGGGCTTGGCGCGACACGTTGAGGCTGCAACCCGAGAGGATGCCTTCAAAGCCGAACTCGAGGCTTGGGAGACTGTGAGTGTGCCACTTGCCGCCGCACTCAATTCGATCAAGGGCGAGGTGAACGTTAAGAATGCTCGGCGCGGCTATATTGATTCACTTGAGCCAAGTTTGAACACCGCCAACATTGACCGCAAAACCTTGAGCGCCATGCAGGCGGCTTGTGTGGCGTCGTTCCCAGATTTCAGGCGTTACTTTAAAGCCAAAGCGAAATTATTAGGGCGCAAAAATGGTTTGCTGTGGTGCGATTTGTTCGCGCCTGTCGGCACAAGCTCGAGAAGCTGGAGTTATGCCGAGAGCAGCGAATTTGTGGCAGCGAGTTTTGGCACGTACTCGAAAAAACTCGAGGATTACGCCCGTGAAGCGTTTGATAAAAATTGGATCGATGCCGAACCACGAAATGGCAAACGTGATGGCGCATTCTGCATGGGCGTGCGCGACGGGGAAAGCCGCATTCTGCTCAATTTTGAACCCAGCCTCGACAGCGTCTCGACCCTGGCACACGAACTCGGGCATGGTTATCACAACTTATGCCGGAAAGACCGCACACCCTGGCAGCGTCAAACCCCAATGACCCTCGCCGAAACCGCCAGCATTTTTTGCGAAACCATCATCATGAAAGCCGCACTGGCAAAAGCATCAGGCTTGGAAAAACTTGGGATGCTCGAGAATGACATTCAAGGACATGGGCAGGTCGTGGTGGACATTCACTCGAGGTTCTTGTTTGAGTCACGGCTTTTTAAAGCACGTGAAAAACGCGAGTTAAGCGTTGAAGAACTCAAGAATTTGATGCTCGAGGCGCAACTCGAGACTTATGGCGACGGGCTAGACCCTGACGCGCTTCATCCGTACATGTGGGCGGTCAAAGGGCATTATTATTCGGGTGGCTTGTCGTATTACAACTACCCTTACACGTTTGGTTTGCTGTTCGGTTTGGGTTTGTACGCCAAGTACCAACAAGACCCCGAAAGCTTCAAAACCAGTTACGACAACCTTCTCTCGAGCACCGGCATAGCAGACGCTGCAAGCTTGGGCGCACGGTTTGGGATTGATACCAGAGACACGGCGTTTTGGACGGCAAGCTTGGATCAGATTCGGGTGAACATCAACGAATTCGTGGCATTGGTCGGGTAAGATGAACTTTCTTGCCGAATGCGTGACCACACAAACCGAAGAAGACTTCTGGATGGTTGGATTCGCAGATCACGAGTTTGAAACAACACAATATCTGATCTTGCAACGCGCCTTCGAGTTTGACGAACAAGACGTTGAGCAAGACATGAACACGTATTATTTTGAGATTGGCGATCAGGCTTGCTCGAGTTACGGTGGCATCAAAGAATTCAAACTGTATTCGAGCATGGTTCAAATCAAACTCGAGGCTCAAACAGCCGCATCTTTAAAAATCGAAAAAGTGCTCGAAATTAAATTCGATCTCGAGCAACATGCCTGGAACGCACTGAAAATTTTTCTCGAGAATATTTTTTTGGACACCAATGTTCTCGAGATAAAAATTTAATTCAAATCTTTTGCCAACCAACGCACCATGTTCACAGCAAGTTTAGCGTTATCCAAGTTCGCCCAATTGTTGTACTTGCTGCGCGTGCCATCCGAGAACGACCCGTCCGAAAACATGCTCGAGTCTCCGTAGGCGGCAACCCGACCATTTTGCACGGTGTTAACCGCAAAATAGGTTTTGCCGTTCACACCCATCAATGCCGTGCCGTTAGCAACATCAACACTTGTCCCCACGTAAATTCCTGTTTTGTTCACACCCTCGAGCATCGGGTTTTTGGTCAGTGGCAGGGTGGTCAGGACTGGGTCTTGAAATGAACTTTGCAGGCTAAAACTTAAGCCAAACGTCTTGGCGGCGTCAAGGCTTTTCTGGTACTCGAGCGGTACGTTCGCAGGCGATTTTTGATCCCAACCGTTGAAGACCTCGGGCGAATCCCACCCGTCGTTGTCGCGGTCACTGTCGCGGTGATCGGCAATCATCAACAAGCCACCGCCTCCCGCCACGAAACTCGAGATAATATTGCGTTCCGTGTCCGAGAATGGATTTTGCGGTTCGGGAATCACCAGCACGCCCGCGCCGTTCAGGTCGTTGCTCGAGATGCTTTTACCAGTCAAGCTGGAGACTTCAAAACCGAGTTTTTTCAGGGCGTCCGCCCATTCGCTGTAACCACCATCAATGCGCCAATCGCTGTTGCCTGCGGCTTCGTGCTTGGTCAGGTCGAACAGAATGCGGCGCTTACCAGTTGAGGTTTGGGTGGTGTTTGGGTTTGAAGGTGCTGGCTTTAAAGGGCTTGAACTGACCGAATTTGCAGGGACACTCGAGCCATTCGTCAGACCTGGGCTTGGTTTGGAAACCAGGAAGTCTTTGGCGTTGTTGTCCGTGTCTATGCCATCAGGAATTCGAGCGAGACTCGAGCCTGAAGGGGTGTCTTTGGCGGCTTGAGCTTCGCCCTTGGCTTTGCCAGCATTACCGTAAGCCACAGCATCAACGATACTCGAGCCGTTGGTCAGTTGTAGCGCCCCGCCTTTGTTAACCAGGTTGGAAGCTTCATTGATTTGGTTTGCACCAAGCACGGTTTTATCCTGGCTAACCACAAAAAAACCAGTCCTGGAAAAGTTACCCTCGAGTTTGATGCTGCTGGTTTGCGTGCCTTTATTGTTAAAAATCTGAATTAAAAAGCCATTTAAACTGTTGCCCGGAGCGCCTTTTAACTCGAGGAAACTGCCGCGATCTTCGCCAGGGCTGTCGTAATAAATTTCGTTGATGACAATTTTGCTGGTTTGTGCTTTGGCTGAGAGTGCGATCAGACCAAGAACACCAAATGCCAAACCGAGCGCGAATTGAGAGGTTGATTTCACGCATTCAGATTACGTCAAAATTCTGGAATTCATCTGAATGAAATCTTGAGCTAGAGGTTTTAGAGTTTAACGATGGCAGAACCGCTCGATTACAAATGAGTCCGTAAACGCCGATTCTCAGACGCACTACGATTACACTCAAAAGCCTATGACACCCTCCAAAGCTCGAGTTTCGGCATTGGTCGTGATTGCGAGTTGCGTTTGTGTGTTGGTCGTTGCCTGTGCAGGCGCAAGTCCGATCATTCAAAATCCAAACCCAAGTTCGTGCAGCAATTTCAAAGACCTCGTAAAGCTCGAGAATGCTCAAGTCAAAGACGGTGCTGGGAAAACCCGAGATTTTCAGGTTTTGATTTCACAAAAATTTGATCCAAAGCGGTTAACACCTGTGGTTTTCGTGTTTCACGGCAATGGCGGCAACATTGACGCCTCGAAAAGTTTTGGTTTTCAGGATGCGATCAACACCGCTGGCGATCAGGGAATCGTCATTATTCCGCAAGGCATTCAGTTCGAGAATTTCGGCATCGGTTGGAATCAACACGCGGACGGATATGACATGCCTTTTTTTGATGCCATGTTGACCTACCTCGAGCAGCATTATTGCGTCGATAGAACCAGGGTTTTCTCGACTGGGTTCAGTTGGGGTGCTGACATGACCAACGCGCTGGCTTGTGCCAGGGGCGATCAACTGCGTGGGGTTGCGCCATTTTCGGGGGCAGAAACCGACTACAACCTGACGTGCAGCACCAAAAAATATCCTGCCGTGCGGTTTCGTTACGGTACGGCTTCGGGCGATGCGGGCGACGGGGCGTACTCGCTCAAAAATTTCCAGGACACCACACTTTTTTACCGCAAGGCGCACAATTGCAGCGCCACTTCAGACCCGTTTCCGCCGGTACCGTGCATTTTGTATCAAGGTTGTAGGCAGCCCGTGGTCGAGTGCCGCTTTGTCAACATGGGGCATCAAGCGCCGGCTTCAGACGAGGCGCTCGAGGTTTGGGAGTTCTGGAAATCGCTGCCCTAAAATTGAACGCCACTTGCCAGAAACTCGGGTCAGATGCTACGGTAATCTGGTGATTGTCCTTTCCCCGCGACCAACCCTTCACGCCCACGGATTGCGGTGTCGCTGGGCGTAATTGATTTTGTCTCTAGATTCTTGTCCGAACCCGCACGGTTCGGATTTTTTTATTTAAGGAGTGTTATGCGTCGTTCACAGCTTCACGCCCCAACCATTCGTGAAAACCCAAGCGAAGCCGAAACCGTTTCGCACCGTTTGTTGTTGAGAGCCGGTTTTATCCGTCCACTCTCGAGCGGAATTTATTCGATGCTGCCGCTTGGCTTAAAGGTTAAACGCAAACTCGAGAACATTATTCGGGAGGAATTAAATAATATTGGGGCGCTCGAGTTTGATCTTCCAAGCTTGCAACCAAGCGAAATTTGGAAAGAATCTGGGCGTTGGAACGCCATTGGCACAGAAATGCTTCGGCTTCGTGATCGTTCGGGGCGTGAGATGTGCCTGGGCATGACGCACGAAGAAATTTTTACGGGTTTGGCAAAAGAACTTCGTTCTTACCGCGAACTGCCGAGCATCTGGTATCAGATTGCCCGAAAATTTAGGGACGAACCTCGCCCACGCGGTGGCATGATTCGCTTGCGCGAGTTCACGATGAAAGACAGTTACAGTTTTGCGATTGATGAGGCGGGTTTGGACGCGCAATTTGACGCGCACGAAAGCGCTTACCGCCGAATTTTTGAACGCTGCGGACTCGAGTTTGTGGTGGCAAACGCCGACAACGGTTCGATGGGCGGCAACGCTTCAAAAGAATTCGTGGCGCTCTGCGAGGCGGGCGAGGATTGGGTGGCGATCAGCGCGGGAGGGTATGCCGCCAATCTCGAGGTGGCAACCAGTATTCTTACGCCTGTGAACGATAATGAGGCAAGCACAGTGCTTGAAGAATTCGCCACGCCAGATGTTCACACGATTGATGACCTCGAGCGTTTTGGTGTGCCAGCAACACAGCAAATGAAAACATTGGTCATGGTGGCGCAGGGCGAACCGATTGTGGTGATGCTGCGCGGCGACCATCAATTGAATGAAACCAAACTGGCTCGGGTGCTTGGCACGGACGATTTGCGACCAGCCGAAGCACATGAAGCGCATCAGATCATGGGCGCAAACTTTGGCAGTCTCGGACCGATTGGCGTGAAGGGGCGCATCATTGCCGACAAGGCGCTCGAGGGACGGCGCGGCATGGTCAGCGGCGCGAACAAAGACGGTTTTCACCTGCGCGGACTTTCTCCAGGGCGGGATTTTCAGGCGCGTTTTGCCGACGTCCGCAGCGTCAAAGCTGGCGAACTCGCGCCCGATGGTACAGGGTTGCTCGAGGTGCGGCGCGGTTTGGAACTCGGGCATATTTTCAAACTTGGCACGAGGTACGCCTCCGCATTGGGGGCAACGGTGCAAACCCAAGATGGGAAATCTTCACCGCTGGTCATGGGGTCTTACGGCATCGGGATTGAACGTTTGATGGCGGCGGTGGTTGAACGTCACCACGACGAGAAGGGTTTGAAATGGCTGCCCAACCTCGCCCCGTTTGAAATCATGTTGCTCGAGCTTGGCAACACGAACGGCGCGGCGACCAAAGTGTACGAAGATTTGAAACAAGCTGGGTTTGACGTGTTATTCGATGACCGCGACGAACGCGCGGGCAGTAAATTTTCTGAAGCCGAATTGTTTGGTATTCCAATCGCTGTGGTGGCGGGCGCAAAAAGTTTGGAGCGTGGTGTGCTCGAGGTGCGAAACCGACTGTCAAACGAGGTGACTGAAGTTAAACTCGAGGGATTAAAAAGTTTTTTAACGAATTGGAAAAACGAGAACATGGACGCAAAATCATGAACGTCTTGTTTCTCGAGGTGACACTCGAGCGGCAAGATCAAAAGGTAATTGAACATTTGCAAGCGATCAAAATCCAACTCGAGGCGCAGGCAAGTTGCTTGGAGGCACGATTGCTCCAGAACACCCAAGACCCGAACGTGATTTTACTGGAAAGCACTTGGACGCTCGAGATGCCAGAGGTGATTGAAGGTTTTCCGCTTCCAGGTCTGAAATGTCGGCGGTGGTCGTTTCGTTTGCTTTAAATCAACTTGGCATTTGCTGCAAGTGTGGTCGCAGCAGTCTTTCAAACAATTGGCTCAAATTGACATCTTGCAATTCCTGGCTGAGTCGCAACGCATCCTCGAGAAGTCGCGCATCGAGGGTCGCGTGATTCACAAAAGTGCTGGCTTGGCGCAACATGTTCAAAGCCTCCTCTGGCAAACCCAAACTTCGCGCCTCGAGCGCAGCGAGAATGCCGTGTTTGGCGATGGCTCGAGCCTCGTTTGAGAGCAATGCATGTTGATACAGCACTCCCGCACGCGCTTGAACCTGTTCGAGATGCTCGAGCACACGGTGGTGCAAAATGCGTTTGGACATGCTGGGAATTTTCTCGAAAACCGTCTCGAGCAGCAGATCATGGGCGAAACGGGTTTCGCGGACAATTCCTGTGCGCTCGAGTTCTTCGCTGGCGGCAAGCAAATTGGCACTCGAGGTTTCCAGAACATTTTGTGCCAGTTCGAGCGTGAAATGCTCACCCGCTATCGCAATCACCCGTGCCAGATCGTTCGCGGCTTTGCTTAAACGCTCGAGACGAGGTTCGATCACCCGACGGGCTTTGCTCGAGCGTGGCAATTCGCGGCGTTCACGCAAGTGATCGAGTCGGTTTGGATTTAAGTTTTCGAGTTCGCCTGTTTCACGCAAACTTTTTAACGTCTCGAGCAGCAACATTGGGTTGCCACCCGTCAGCCGCTCGAGTTGCGTGGCGAGGGCAAAAGTGTCGTTTAAATTTGGCTCAAATTGCTCGAGCATGGTTTGAATGCTGGGCGTGTCAAGCGGTTTGAGTTCGATGCGAACGCCAATGCCAGCGTCCAAGCCGATCTGCATAAGCGTTTCACCTGCTTGGCTCATTTCGCCTGTGCGGTACGCCGCAATCAATGTGGGTGGTTTGCCGCCGTTGCTCATCCATTCGGTGGTGGTTTTGTACCAGGCGTGCGTGGCAGATTGCCAGGTGGCTTCGTCATAAAATTGCAAGTCGTCTGTGACCCACAGTTGAAACCTGCGTCCAAAATGCAGCATGAATTCTGAAAGTGCTTCAGAGAGTCTTAAAGCCTCGCCACTCGAGCCGTTTGGCGTTTGGGTGGCTAAATCTGGCAAGATGCGCCCAAGTTCTTGATAGACCCACGGCGCTAAAGGCGGGTTCGGGAACAGCTTGAACATCTTGCGCAAGGCTCGAGCGATGGTCGAGTACGGCACGTGCGGGTCGTCGGGTCGTCCGTTGATGGCGGCATCGGCAGCTTTTCCCGTTTTGGCGATTACAAATTCTTCGATCAGTCTGGACTTGCCCGAGCCAGGTTCGCCGACCACGAAGATAAACATCTTCTCGCCCCAAGCCGCCTCGAGTTCTGCCCATTCACTCATCCGCCCGACCAAGGCAGCACTTTGCGTTAAACCCGTCAACACAAGTTTTTCAGCCTCGAGCAGCACGGGTTTTGGGGCTTGAGGTTGCTCGAGCAGTGCCAGGGTTTCTTTTGAAGGCGCAACCCCCAACTCTTGAAACAGCACCTGACGGCAACGCTCGAGCGCCTCGAGTGCCGCACTGCGCTGACCCCTCGCCAACTCGAGACGGATCAGGTTGCGGTGCGCCTCTTCGTTTAAGTCATCCAAGGTCAATCGTTTGCGCGTGGTTTCGAGGGCGGCTTTGATGTCACCGTCTTGTTCTTGCAACTTGCTCAGTCGCTCGAGCAAGCCATCAATCACAATCTGAATCCGTTGCCGCCGCGACTCGAGCCAGGCTTGCCAATCGGGGGTGTCCTGAAATTCGATCCCCTCGAGCAGCACACCCTTAGCATCTTTTAAAGCATCCTCGAGCACTTCACGCGAGGCTTCAGGAGTTTGTTCTAGCTGCTCGAGTTTGAAGACATCCACATCTTCTTGAGGCTCGAGCGAGACTTGAAACCGGTTTGCTGTCAACGCTTCACCAACCATGGCTCGAACGTGCGAAAGGGCGTTTCGTAAATTGTTTCGTGCCGCATCGGGTTCGGTTGCCGCCCAGAGCAAGTTCGCCAGTTTATCCCGAGAATGCAGTTCCGGCTCGAGCACCAAATACGCCAGCAATGCCACCACGCGGCGGGTGCGCGAACCAACCACAGCGTTATCACGCAGTATTTTTGGAAATCCTAAAAGTAAAAACTCGAGCGTTTCCAAAACCCTCCCGATGTTTGTGAACTGTTAACGCTATTTGTTAACGATGATTTTGCGCTTGAAGACTAACGTGAAACCAAGACGCACAGGACATTTATTTATGAATTCTGTGGCTCGAGTATAACCCAGGAATATGAATGAAAAGGAGCAAACCATGAAAACCTTTCACGCCCATCTTTTAGCGCTATTAACGCTGGCGGTCACACTGACCGCCTGCCCAGACCCAATAAAAGACCCTCCCAAAGTCCCCGATTTCACCTTCAGCATTGTCCCAACCTCGAGCAACCTCGAGCGCGACAAAACACTTCAGGTTGCCGTAAGTCTGAACCGCGTGAACAACTTTGCCGACGCGGTGAACATCACACTCTCGAATCCAGCGGCAGGTTTGTCTGCCAACCCACTCAGCATTGATGCGGCATCCTCGAGCGGAAATCTGACGGTTCAAGCCAGCTCGAGTGCGGCGCTCGGAGCGGTTAAATTGACGGTGAATGCTTTGGGTGGCGGCTTGGGCAAAACCCAAGAACTGAATTTGACCGTGATTGAGGCGACGACCCTCACACCGCCAAAGGTGACGGTAGACGCCAGCCTCAAACCAGTCGTTGCCAGCATTCCTGGTTTGAACGGCGGCGCACCGCGTCCACTGGCGTCACTCTCGAGCCGTTCGGGTGGTCAAACGGATTTTGTCTTGAACGAAATGCTGATCGAAACCGATGACGTCGGTCAATTGAACGCCCTGATGAGCCGTTGGGGAGGCAAGATTGTTCAGGAAACCAACCTGGACGAGATTGCCAAGATTTTTAAGACTGGTGCTGCCAAAGGACCACATTACTACCTGGTTCAGGTTGACCCTGCGGCGGCTGACCCTGCGGATTTGCCAGCGAACCTTCAGAAACTCTCGAAGCTTGCCACCGGTGATTTCAGCACCTCGAGTTCGGATGCCCTGAAGTTCCTGAGCGCCGTAGCCAGCGAAGCCAGCAGTCAAAGCATGAAGGTTGGCGCGAACCTGATCATCAACCCAACCAGCATTGCTACAGGTTCGACCACCGAAGGCACGGGCAGCGCGGCTGGATTCTCGAGCAACGCGTTCACCTGGGATTACATGGGTTCTGGCGCGGGTTTCCCAATGAACACGGGCGTGGCACAGGCTTGGCAGCAACTCGAGGTGGCGGGTCGGTTTGCCAACAAAGTCGGTGTCCTGGTCGCCGACGGTGGTTTCAGCCCCAGCGTCACCGGTCCCGATTTACCGCCCGTCACGGCTTTTGGCGCGACAGAAACACCCAATCCATTTCCGTGCGTTGGCGCGGCTGGGGCAACTGGTGCGTGTCCATTTCATGGCAGCATGGTGATGTCGGCACTTGCCGCCGTGCCTGACAATGGCATTGGCGTGGCTGGACCTGCTGGACCTGTCGCAGACCTCAGCTTTGTTCAAAGTCCAATTGCCAGCATTGGACCAGGTTTTGATATCGGTGGTGTGATCCGAACCATTGGCAACTCGCTCGATTACGTGGCTCACCTGACAGATGCGCTCGCCAGACGACCTCGAGTGCTGAATTTCAGTGGCGCGTTCAAAGTCGATGGCGGTGTTGGTTTCCTGGTCACACCGCTGAACGGCTTGTTCAGCTTTCTCAAAGACAGCCTGGGAATCCTGACGTTTGCCGCCGCAGGCAACGACGGTGCAATTGATGTGAACGCTGTTTCTTGCTACGGCATTGGCAGCCCAAGCACTTGTCTTGGTTTGGTCGCAGAATCAGATGTCTGGGTTCCGTGCGAAGTTTCGGCTGTAATCTGCGTTGGAGGCTTGGCACAAAACGCGACCACCAAAGATTCAGGCAGCAGTTTTGGCAGCAAACAACGTTTTGCATCTGAAACCACCGACGATGCTGGGTCTGACGATCACAGCGTGGACATTTACGGACCATTCAGCGTCTGGATGGGGGCAACACCCGACAATACCGCGATTCGCCGTGCCAGTGGCACAAGTTTTTCTACGCCATTTGTGGCGGGTGTCGCGGCACTCATCTGGGCTGCCGACCCAAGTCTCAGCGCCGATCAAGTCCAACGCATCCTGCTCGAGACGAGCCATCACACCAACGACATCACAGGCACGATTGGCGGTTTGCGCGTCAACGCCCTGGGCGCGATTCAACGCATTCTGGGGCATCCGCCGACCGTCGCAGTCTCGAGATTCAGTATTACCCCTATCGTTCCTGGTATCGCTCCACTCAACCGCGATTTTCAGATTGATGCGATAGCCAGCGACCCCGACGGCGCTGCCGACTGCTGCACCATCACCTGGTCACCCACCCCCAGCAGCGAGGTTGCCATTGTTGGAGGGCGACGCGCCACATTCCGCTTCACGACAGTGGGCGACAAAGTGATTACGGCAACTGCGCGGGACACCATCGGCAACACGGTCAGCTCGAGCATCACGATTTCGGTTTTGAACAACCCACCCGTTGCCACCATGAGCCTGCCCACCACCAACATCACCGTGTTTCGCGGTCAGTCCGTGCTGTTCAGAGGTTTTGCCACCGATGCCAACGAGGGAAGCGGATCAACCCCAGCGAATCTGGCTTGCAACAAGTTGACCTGGACAAGCTCGAGCAGCAGCGATACAGGTTTCGCACGGACTGGTGTTGGCACGCCACCCAACTGCGAATTCAGTTACACCTTCACGACCAACGGCACACGCAGCATCGGTTTAAATGCCACCGACTCGCAAGGATTAGCCGTCTTTGCACCCCCAGGACGCTTGATCAACGTCATTGACCCACCTGCCAACCTGCCACCAAACATCAACCTTGGTGCGTTGCCCCCTTTCACGTACTCGGACGGTTACGCTTGGGACGTTGCCATTCCGATCACCGCCAGCGCCACCGATCCAGAAAACAACACACCCATTTCCTACCGTTGGACAGCCACCACCTACAGTCCAAACAGCGCGACTTTGTTTGCAGGACCAACAGTCATTCAGAATTTCAGCACCACCAGCAACCTGAACTGGAAACCCGATTTAAGCAACCCAACCATGTTTGGCACGTTTGCAGATTTTGGCAACGCCTGTTACAACGGTCAGACCGTCAAACTGGTGCTCGAGGCGAAGGACAGTTTGGGCAACACGAGCAGTATTACGCTGCCGAACATTACGGTTTTTCGTTGCATCTTGATCTGAGCAAATAGCAATTGGCAAATAGCTCGAGCCAAATTTGAAATTGGCTCGAGCTACGGTTTTTGATTTTGAAATCTGACTCAAGCTTCAATGCTGAGTGCGCAAGAGGTTTTCCAAACGATCCACCAGGTTGAGTTTCGAGAGTGTCCTCATGCGGCGGTGAGCACCCTCGGTCCGAACCTCGCGTTCGATCTGTCCGGCTTGCTCGAGGTTTTGCAATGCGGCTTCAAAATGCCCCAGATTCTTGTTGGCTTGAGCCAAAATGCGACGTACCGATGCTTCAAGCGCACGCGATTTGGTCTCAACGGCAAGCTCAAGCGCTTGACCACTAAAGTCTTCGGCTTCCTGATGATTGCCTTCAGCAAGCCGAATCTGACCGAGCAGAAACAAACACTGGGCTTCACCCTCTTTGACGCCCTGCGCCCGAAGCACCTCGAGCGCCTGATTGACTTCCAAGAGGGCTTCCTCGAGTTTGCCCAGACCAAGCAAGATTTCGGCGCGGTTGACGCGGTTGCGCAACTTTAAATCCTCGAGTTTGAGTTCATTGCAAAGCTTTTGTGATCGTTCGATGGTGTTCAAACCTGCTTGGAATTGTGATAAACCACTGCACGCCACACCAGCGTTCGAGAGCGCGATGGCTTCACGGACACGATCACCCAGAGCGACGGCGCGTTCGATGGCTTCTTGGGCGTATTCGAGCGAGGTTAAATCTTGACCCATTTGATGGTACATGATGCTGATGTTGGTCAAGCAAGAGCTGACCATGGCATGATCTTGAAGATTGACGCTCAGACGGTATGTTTCGTTGACCAAACCAACGGCGCGTTCCATGTCACCAAACCAGTTGTGTACCTGAGCAAGCAAGTTCAGGCTGTCGCGCTCGAGCACCTGATTTTGGTGGCTACGGGCAATCTCGAGGGCACGGGTGAGCGGCTCGAGGCTTTGTTCGGGTTGTCCTGTCATCAGTTGAGCATGTGCCATTGATCGCAGGGCAAAACCTTGTCCCAACTCATCACCGTTTGATTCGGCTAATTCCAGGGCTTGACGGCTTAAGGCTTCGCTGGCTTGACGGTCTGTGTACCGCGCTTGCCAGGCGCTTTGATTCAGTTCTTGAACTGTTTTGCTCATGAGTCACCGCCAGTCACCATTGATTGAACTCGAGTGGAGCAGGCTTGAAGAAACACAGAATAGTGAGACATCAGTTTCCGCTCACCGCCCAAGTGATGGCGGCATTGAACAACAGCCCGCCCGCCCAATCGAGTTTGGATGCACCGTTATCGCCCAGCATGAGCGCCACGCGTCTTCCTGGGGCAGTCATGCCGACCATTTGTATGCCCTTGTCATACCCAAAGATGGTCGCCAAGCTCGAGTTTGAACTGAGCGTCGCAATCTTGATGGCAGTGCTGGCTGGTTTGCCCCAACTCACCATGTCAGGGGTGGTGTAGGAGGCATAAGTGCTAGCCAACAACCCGGCTGTCAGCGGATGACTGCCGCTGATGTTCAGGTTGTTTTCCAAGGCAAACGAACCTTCATTGGCGGCAAGATCAACCATACCCAAATCATCAAACAAATTGCTTTCCCAGGTGATAACTGGAGCGGTAATCGTGCGAAACTTGGTATTGACATCGGTTGCAGTGACAGTTGAACTGATCAGCACCAAATCCTTGCCTGTCGCATCGGCTGTCAGCGCCGCCACACCAGTTTTGAGACTGACAGCGTAACCCATACGCTCGAGGTTATATTTGACGGCAGCATCACCAACATTTAGGGTTGTTGAACCAACGACCATCAAAGCTTTTTTAAACGTAAAATCTGGTGCTTGCTGCATGGCATACGCCATTCTGACCATGCTGTAACCACCTGGGAACTGATCCGCACTGTCAAGCAGATATTTTTGTAAATTACCACGATTGATTGTTGCGGTGTCCATCATCAACAATGCCAACAATCCCGAAATCTGCGGTGCGGCAAACGAAGTACCACTGCCGTAACCACCCTTACTGCCAGGCAAAGCACCAAAAACAGTTTCTCCAGGCGCGGTAATCTCGAGCGCGGTGCTCTTGTTGCAAAAAGTTGACAACAAGCTGGTCGAAGCAACGCTACCCACACTGATCAAATACTGTTCATTTGGTGCAGTCTTTGCCCGTTGTGCAGGGTAGGACAAAGTGGAACTACCATTGTTACCTGCCGAAACCACAACGTACACCCCGCGACTGGTGGCATAATCAATCTGTGCCTCGAGTGCAGCATTATCAGTCGTTGCCCCCAGGCTCAGGTTGATGATCTGAGCGCCCTTTTGAATCGCCCAATCAATGCCTGAAATCACTGCCGTTTCACTGCCAGAACCATCAGGCTTCAAAACCCGAATCGGTAAGATGGTGGCTTTTGGTGCAACTTGAAGAATCAAACTGGAAATAAATGTGCCGTGCCCGTAACCGTTGCCACCCGAAACTTCTTGAGGGTTGGTGTCACCATCTACAAAATCTTTCCACTCTGTCGAAGCTGTCAAGCGACCCGCAAAAGCTGGATGTGTCCAATCAATACCGCTGTCAATGACGGCAATTTTAGCTCCAGCGCCAAAGTTTTTGGAAACTGCCTGAGCCGCAGGCATGCGGACTAAATTAAAAAGGTAACGGTTTTCGCTTGGCATGGCGGGCAATGAAGTGGTGGCGCTGCCACTGCCCCAAGTGCTCCAACTGCTGCCCCAGGTCGTCCAACTGCTGCCCCAGGTCGTCCAACTGCTGCCCCAAGTTGACCAGCTTTCACTGCCAACAACCCGAGGAAGAACACTCGATTTGCTTTCTGGCAACTCGAGATTTCCAGTGTTGGCTTCAATGGCAATGACTGCCGAATCTGTCTCTGGCGCACTGTTGACCCCAAGCACGGCAAAACCTGCCTCTGGGTGAAAGACTTGTACTTTGCCCGCATACTTCGACTCGAGGCTTGCCCTACTGTCAGTGGCAGCAACTTTTAAAGTCAACACATACGCATACTCGCTCTGTTGACCTGTGGAAATAGTGGTGACACCACAGCCAGTCAAGAACATCAGTGTGCTTAAAAACGTTGGCGCGAACCAGCGCGATGGCACTTGACCTTTCCGATTTTTGAAACCCTTATAAAATATAGATGAAATGTCCATGAAGCCAGATTACCGAAGGGTTATCACCGTTTTCTTACTCTGCCACACGATTTTTCTCGATTCGCGTACAAGAGATGTTACTTGAATTTGGTAAACTTCAAGACTTTAGTTCACTGCAAAATACCCAAACACACAAATCAATTTGCTCGAAAACCCATGATATCTCGAGCATCAAAAAAGATGCTCGAGGGTTATCTATTGCTCTGGTGTATTCTCAATCCTCATCATTGCTGGCGGTGGCAGTGGCACGGTTGCCCGCCTGCCACTCGAGTCCAGCCCAAATAAAGTCGTCAATGTCGCCGTCGAGCACGTTGAACGGATCGTGACGCATGACGCCCGTGCGGTGGTCTTTGACGTACTGCTTGTCGAGCACATAACTGCGAATCTGGCTGCCCCATTCGATGGATTTTTGCTGCCCACGCAATTTGTCCTCGAGATCACGGCGTTTTTTGTCTTGCTGCTCGAAGAGCCTCGAGCGCAAAACCGTGAAGGCTTTGTCCTTGTTTTTCAGTTGGCTGCGCCCGTCTTGACAGACGACCACCAGCATTTCCGGCGTTCCCGCCTTGTAAGTTAAACGAACGGCGCTGTCTGTCGTGTTGACGCCCTGCCCACCGTGACCGCCACTTCGGAAGACGTCGATGCGCACGTCGGCAAGGTTGATCTCAACCTCGCTTGCGTCCTCGATTTCGGGCACAATCTCGATGTTGGAAAAACTGGTTTGACGCTTGCCCTGCGCGTTAAACGGTGACACCCGCACAAGGCGGTGCACGCCCGCCTCGGCGCGAAGCAAACCAAAAGCCCGCTCGCCGCGAACAATAAATTCGGCTTCGGTGATGCCCGCCTGTTCGGCAGCCGTGACATCCAGAATCTCGACGGCAAAATCGTGACGCTCGGCAAAACGCCGCATCATGCGCAGCAGCATTTCTGCCCAG
>JAYTKL010000370.1:0-13095 GCA_043730305.1 Deinococcales bacterium
AAGCAAGGAATTGCTGAGATTATTATTGGTAAACAACGTAACGGTCCGGTTGGAACTTGCGAGTTACAGTTTCATTCGCAGCACGTGCGTTTTAATGACTTAGCGAGGGAAGGCTAGTTTTTAGCCGTCAACAAAATCAAATCTCGAGTACAGCGCAACTTTGACTTGTCAGTTTTAAGGTTATTCTGTTAAAATCAGAATATGAAGTCGCGCTTTCAGCAACCGCTCACCGGCATCTCGAGTTACAACTTGCTGCTGGCATGTCCGTCTTGTGCGGCACGAATGGAACTGGTTGACCTCCGAGACGGCGACCAAGCCTACTGGTGTCATACCTGCCAGCGTGGTTGGCGGGCGGGGCATTTACCTGAAACGTCCAGGTACAAGAAAAACACCAAACTCGAGCGTGATTCTAGCGACGAAAACGCGGCGTGAATTCAGATGAATAGAACTTGAGTACAAACAAAAGACCGCCATGCCTAAAATTCACTTCTGCTTTCATATCGCTCCTCTAAACTAATCTAAGAGGAATGGTTTTCACCTCGCGGAGCAAAAATGATTACGGTTACAGCCTTCAAACTCGAGCATCACCGTGCAATTCAAGCCGAACAAACTGGTATGTATCATGTCGCGGTGCAAAATTACTTACATTGCCTTGACAGCGTTCAAAGCGTCAGCGATTCTGGTATGACCGCCGTGTTTGCCCAAGCTTTAGAACATTGTTACGACAAAATGGGTTTATTTGAAAAAGCCGCAGGTTACGCTCGTTTAAGTCTTGTCAAAGTCTAAGTTTGATATTTGCACCCTAAGGCGCTTCAATGCGGTATCATGCGCGTGATGAGCCAGCCGAGCAACAGCAGCAACGTTCTCGAGCAACTGCTAAAAGTGCAGTCACTCGACCTCGAACTCGACAAACTCAAGTTTGATGAGGCAAGCATTCCAGGCGATCTTGCCGCAACACGCGACGAGAAAGCCCAATTGCTCTCAAAGCTCGAGAGTACCAAAGCCGAACACGCGGCGGTACGACGGCAGGTCAGCGCGGCAGAACTTGAACTGAGAGATTTATCGGCAAAGCGCGAGCGTTCCAAGGTCGATCAACAAAACTCGAGCAGCGTCAAAGAGCAATCGCAGTATACAAGTGTCATTTTGCAACTCGACACGCGCATCGAAGACCTCGAAAATGACAGTTTGCCGCTGATCGAAAAAATGGAAGGGCTGGCGGCAAAAGTGGCTGGGCTAGAAGGCAATTTGAGCGAACTCGAACCGAAATTGCTCGATCTTGAAAGCTTGGACGATGACCGCATCAAGGCATTGCAAGCCAGCTTTGAAGGCAAAATGGCAACCCGCAACGACCTTGCCGAAGACATCAGCTTTGATGTTTTGCGCGAGTACAACGCGGTACGTAAAGCCAAAAAGGGTGCGGGCATTGTACCGATCGTCATGGGCAAATGCGGCGGCTGCAAAATGCAACTTCCCATGAACATCGTGCAACGCGTCATGGGCGGCGCGGTTCCGGTCAAATGCCCTTCGTGCGGAAGAATTCTCACACCGCGCAGCTAACAATCATGACCCTCCAAAAACCAGTTGTCCGCCGCGCCAACAAACGTGATCTCGAGACGTTGATGGATTTGTGCCTGGCATGGACGGACGCACCCGCCAGGCGCGATCCTGAACGCCTGCGGGAACTCCTCGAGCAAGCCCTGTCCGACGATGACGCAACCATGTATTTGGCGCTGCTGGACGGCGTGAGCATCGGGTTTGCCCATATCACCTTTCAAGCCCGTCCGGTTCGTTTGGGCTGGCGTGCCACCATCGAGGAATTACACGCCCAGGGTGATTTTGCCGGACAAGTCGAACCCCCGCTCTTGGAGGCAATTGTTGCCGAGTGCCGTGATCGTGGCGATGTGATCGCCCTGTATTTGCTGACCCAACCCGACCTCGAGCCGCACCAGTTTGATTTTTACTCGAGTTTGGGCTTCAAGGAACGCGGACGTGCGGTGCTGATCTGGTCTGGAAATTTGACTTAAACCCTTCAGTAATTCGAGTAGAATGATCTGGTGCCTCTCAATCCGTTTGAACACCAACCGATCAACGCCCGTCAGCAAATCGTTTCGGCGCTGATGAAATTGTTCGGTTGGAAAAGCATTCTTGCACCACCACCCAACAAAAAATTTGTGGCTTTGGGTTATCCTCACACCTCAAATTGGGATTTTGTGCCCGCCGTTGCCTGGGCTTGGTCTACGGGTTTGAAAATGAATTTCGTAGGCAAGGCAGCGCTCTTTAAAGGCATCATGGGACCAATCATGAAAGCGTTGGGCGGTATTCCGCTCGAACGTGATAAGAGCAAGAATTTTGTTGATCAGATCGTTGAAATCATTAAATCTCGAGATGAAATCGCGCTGATTGTTGCCGCAGAAGGCACCCGAAAAAAAGCCGAATACTGGCGCAGCGGTTTTTATTACATGGCGCTCGAGGCGAACGTGCCGATTGGTTTGGCGTACATGGACTGGAAACGCCGCGAGATTGGCATTAAACAGTATTTGATGCCCTCAGGCGACCTCGAGAAAGACTTCGAGATCATCAAGGCGTATTATCAGGACGTGACTGGACGCAACCCAGACAAGCAAAGCCCAATTGCGTTAAAATCCAAAGAATCCTGAACTTATACGAGTCCCAACTCGAGTTTGAATCGCTCGAGAAATGAATCTTCACTGGCGGCAACCGTATCGGATGCCAGCAGTTCTTCAATAGCTGCGAAAGCGTCTTGTTTGACTGGCGCACTGTCAAAAACCGCAGACAGTTGCTTGAGGTAATTGGCTTTCGCGGTTTCGGAACTTGCCGCTCGAGCGCGGGCGTAAGAGGCATTTTTGTAACTCGAGACGCTGATGCCCGAAGTCCAAGGCAGTGCCAGCAAATCAGTCTCGAGGGACTGGGTTTCGATATCCGAAAATGCTTTATCGGTCATGGTGGCAAACACCAATAAATCGACCAGCGCCTCGAGTTGTGTTTGATTCATCAATTGTGTTTTCATAAAACCCCCTGAAACTCTTGCCCATCCTAAAACAATTTCGTTCCAAGACTACGCTTATACTCGGCTCGTGTCTCGAGCCTTCATCAAAGAAGATAACCAAACCCCAGAACTTGAAAAAGCGGGCGAGTTCAGGGCGTTGTGGGGCTTGTCTCGCAGCCAGATTGAACCAACAATCAAATTCAGCAGCGACAACTTCATGGATGTCATCAGATGGGCAGGCTCAAAAATCGGTGGTTTTTACTTGCTGATTGACGCCGCAGGAATAATTTTGGGTGAAGTTGATTAACGCGTGTCGGGTGGCAAATTATCCAGATACTCGAGCACCCCTCGAGAGATACCATACGCAATTCGGTCTAAATAATTGGTGTCTTTGAGCTGCGCCCCCTCGATGGGATGCGTGACAAAACCCATCTCGACCAAAATCGCGGGCGCGGTGTTTTCTTTGATCACCAAGTAATCGGCGGTGCGCACGCCACGGTTTAAACTGGCGGTTGCGCCAATCATGTTAGAAAGCACGCTCGAGGCAGCTTTCAAGGACTCTTGACTGCGTTGCACTTGATCAACGCCCTTCGATGTCGGACTCGAGCTTGGATTGAGCGCCACAGCAACTGGGACAGCTTGGGTTGGAACTTCCACCGTGACACCGCCGCTCGAGTTTGGCACGGTTGAAGGCGTCACGGCGCTGGATTCTGCAGGGGTTGGTTCTACTGCACTCGAGGTACTGGCATCTGGCAGACTGGTTTCGACTGCATTTGGATTCAAACTCGTGGTTGGATTTGAACTCGAGCTTGTTTCAGGCGCGGTTTGAACTTCTGGTAAAGCCAAAAGCTTGGGCGGATTGGCGGGCGTCACAAAAACTGGCGCTTGGGATTTTTTGTTGAAATAATAGACTTCAGTCCCGTACGTGGTCAAGGCGTTCGAGGCTGGACGTGCGTTGGCATGAATTGAAACAAACAAATCCTTACCCTTGCTCAGGTCGGCTCGAGCACGAAGATCAAGACGTTTATCGTCCGAAAACACGGTGTTGTCAGTACGACTCATGGTGACTTCAACACCCGCATCAATCAGGGTTTGTGCCACCCGAGTCGAAACACTCAAATTCACTTCGGATTCTTGCAGCACCCCTCGAGCGCCAGGGTCAGTGCCGCCGTGCCCAGGGTCAACCACCACACTAAAGTTTCTGGCAAGATTCTCGGGTTTAAAGACAAAAGGCTCAAGCAAACCGAGCGGCGAAGTGTCCGAAAACGCCCCCGAAAAATCAATCACGAGCCTCGAGCCTGTCTTGCCCTCGCCCGCCGCCAAGACTTGCAAACGCCACCCCGAACGCGAGGTCACACCTTGCGGCGTCACCAAAGTCAACACGCCAGAATCAGCGTTCTGCTCGAGCGTGTACCCCAAAAATTCTGGGTACTTGTATTTTTTGATGTCCGCGACCACGATGCCACTGGGGAAAATCACCTTCATGGCAAGCAAATTCAGTTCGACACGGTAACTCGAGTCGGACGGCAGATCAACCACGACCCTCGAGTAACCAGGGTACTTACCAATGCGCGGCGCAGGAATGCCGCTGGCAAACGCGATGCTCGAACTCCAGACGAGCAGCAGCAAGATCAAAATTCGCATAACACAGCCTACTCAAAAACATGAGAATTTGTGTGACACACAGGGCAGTTTCCCTCATGATAGATCAAGAGGCTCACCCGAGGTTCAAGAACAACCACAGGATTTTAAGCTCAGGTTTTGGGATTCACCGTCACCAAGGATAAACACGAGATTCACTCCTTCTTTCGATGCTTGAAAATCTCGAGTCTTCACTCGAAATCAAAGTAGTTGCATCAAGTTTTATGCAACACTTGTTCTGCCTTATCACTCGAGCGAACAGTATTGATTTAAACCGTCGCTCGAGACAGCAAGAATTCGATTTAAGACTTATGCAGTACCTGTTCTGCCTTATCACTCGAGCGAACAGTGCTTATGAAAGTCGTCGCTCGAGATCACCAAATTGAGAATTAAGACTTGTGGAGCACTTGTTCTGCCTTGTAACTCGAGCGAACAAGCGCCCCAGAAACCACTTCGAGAAACCCAAGTTCCATCCCCTCGAGCCTGATCTCGTCAAACTCGTCTGGGGTGACGTAACGCTCGACTGGCAGATGGTGTTTGGTTGGACGCAAATACTGCCCGAAGGTCACAATGTCAACGTTGTGCGCCCGAAGGTCGTGCATTGTCTCGACAATCTCCGTGCGGGTTTCGCCAAGCCCAAGCATCAAACTGGTTTTGGTGTAAACATTTCCAATCGTTTTTGCTCCTGCCAAAACTTTTAAGGTCTGGTCGTAACCCGCTCGAGTGTCGCGCACGGGGTGGGTTAAACGCCGCACGGTTTCAATATTCTGCGCAAAAACCTCGACGCCAGCGTTCACCACCAAAGCCACATGCTCGAGGTTGCCATTAAAATCTGGGGTCAAACCTTCGACCCGCACGCCAGGGTTGAGGGTTTTGATGGCTTGCACCGTGCGGGCAAAATGACTCGCGCCACCGTCTGGCAGGTCATCGCGGTCAACGCTGGTCAAGACCACGTACTTCAACCCCATTTTTTGCACCGCCTCGGCAATGTGCTGCGGCTCGAGCGGGTCGAGTCTGCCGTTGGGGTTTCCGGTATCCACCGCGCAGAACTTGCAAGCCCTGGTGCAGACCGAACCCATCAGCATGAATGTCGCCGTGCCTGCCGCCCAACATTCGGCAATGTTGGGACACATGGCTTCTTGGCAAACGGTGGACAGCCCGTTTAGGTCAACAATGTCTTTGATGCTGCGGTAGCCGATGCCACTTGGCAGTGCGACTTTGAGCCAGTCAGGTTTGCGTTCACGCACGCTCTCAGCGTCCTGGCGTTGCACGCCGTTGCGCACAACTTGGAAATCGTATTCTCGAGATGGTTTGATCATGGTTTGTCCTTAGGAATGAGTCAAAAGGTGAAAGGGAAAATCTTAGGCGTAACTGACCTCTTGCCCTGAAAGTTCCTCGAGCCAATGGTAATCCTTGAATTCTGTTCTAAAAGCGTTTTCGAGCCGATCTCGAGCGTCCTGCATGTCAATTTTGTGATCCAAGAGTTTTTCGAGGCTGGTCATGTGGGTGTCGGTCAAGCCGCACGGTACGATCAAATTAAAATCTTGAAGGTTGGTATTGAGGTTGATTGCCAGACCATGCAGCGCCACATTGCGTTTGATGGCAACGCCAATGCTGCCAATTTTGTCGTCATTCACATACACGCCAGCGTACCCAGGGTTGGGGCGAGCGAGCACACCATACGTCTCGAGCAGCCGAATCTGAACATTCTCGAGCCGCCGCAAAAAGTCGCGGACGCGCCGACCCACAGGAAAAATGGCGTATGCCACCAGTTGTCCAGGTCCGTGATAGGTGACAGTGCCGCCCCGTTCGGTATTCACGACTTGAATACCTTGTGCCTCGAGCAAGGCTTTTGGCACGACCAGATTGGTTTCATCTTCGTCTTTGCGTCCGTGCGTCACGACCCTTGGATGCTCGAGCAGCAGCAAGGTCGGCGGCGTTAAGGCACTCGCCACGAGGTCGTGCGTCCCCCGTTGCAGTTGGTACGCCTCTTGGTACGGTACAAGTCCGAGTTGTTTTGTGACAAAACCGTTCACGTCCAAAGTCTACTCTTTGATCGCCCCGTCAAGAGATTTTAACAATACAATCTCCTCCAGCCAGCAAAATTACCAAGCCATTACAACACCGTCTGAGGCTCGAGATTTTGCTCTTGACAAATGGGTGGTAAATCACTAAACTCTTCAATCAATAGTCCCATAACGTTTGATCTCTAACGATCTTGTTTAAACCGTTTGAAGCGGAGAAAAGAGCGTTTACTTTGCCAGTTCATGATGACTTTAGCTTGCCCGAACTCGAGGTCATGCGCCGTGCCAGCGGTTTACCGATTGACGAACTGGCGTTGGCGGTGGCATCCAACATCTGGCGAGCCGCACAAGGTTTTAAACTCAAAATGGAACGTGAGGTGCTGCGCGAGCACAACCTCAGTTTTGCCAGTTTTTCGACCCTGTTTATCGTCTGGATTTGGGGTCCAATCGAAACCCGAGACATCGCCAAATCTCAAGCGGTCAGCAAAGCCACCGTCACCAGCTTATTGATCACCCTCGAGAAACGCGGGTTGGTCAAACGCCGTGCCAGCAAGGTAGACCGGCGGCTTGTGATCGTGAAGTTGACCGACGCTGGACGCACCTTGATCGAATGGTTGTTCCCGAAATTTAACCAGGGCGAAAGCGAAATGGCATCGGTTTTGACGGCATCGGAACAAGAAACCCTGGCGCATTTGCTGCGAAAAGTCGTGGCTGGGGTCAGCACCGAACTCGAGGGCGTAAACTTGGCGGAGGTCACGGCATGAACATGGTCAAGATTGCTGGCGTTCAAGTCTCCACAGATCATTTTATCAACAACCAGCGCGTCTCGAGCATTGACACCTTTGAAGCTCGCAGCGCCATTGATGAAAGTCTGCTTGGGCGTGTGGCAAGAGGCACGCAACTCGAGGTTGACCTGGCAGTGCAAGCCGCCACAAACGCATTTCCAGCCTGGGCGGCACTTGGCGCAGGGGGGCGTTTTGAAACCCTCGAGCGACTGGCGCACATCATCGAAACGCGGGTGGAGGATTTGGCGGCGGTGGAAACCATGAACAATGGTTCACTGCTCGAGGCGAGTCGTTTGCGGGTCATGAAACGCGGCGGGCACAACATTCACTTTTTTGCGCAAATGGCAAAGGATTTGTTAGAAGACCCAAAAAACGAATGGGACACCGAAGCCGCCAAGAACGCGCACAACTCGGTGCGGTATGACCCTGCTGGCGTCACGGCGCTCATCACACCCTGGAACGCGCCGTTCATGCTGGCAACCTGGAAGGTTGGACCCGCACTGGCGGCAGGCAATACCGTGGTGCTCAAACCCGCCGAATGGACGCCATTCACTGCGTCGTTGTTGGCAGATTTTGCGCTCGAGGCTGGGTTGCCAGCGGGGGTGTTTAACGTCGTGCAAGGTTTGGGCAATGAGGCGGGCGCGGCATTGGTCGCGCACGAGGGTGTCAAACGCATTTCGTTTACGGGCAGCCTACCAACCGCCAGAAAAATTGCTGCCAGCGCCGCGCAAAACCTGACGCCGCTTAGTTTCGAACTCGGCGGAAAATCGCCGTTTATTGTCTTCAACGACGCCGACCTCGAGCTGGCAATCCGAAATGCTGTCGATCAGTACGATAACTGTGGGCAGGTTTGTTTGTCTGGCACACGGCTGCTGGTCGAAGAGGGCATTCATGACACCTTTCTCGAGCGTTTTAGAACAGCCGTGCAAAGCACCAAACAGGGCGACCCTCGAGAGGCAAGCACCGTGGTCGGTCCTCTGGTCACACGCACGCACTTTGATCGGGTGCAAGGCTTTGTGAATCGCGCAATCGAAGCTGGGGCAACCCTCGAGTTTGGTGGCGGCGTTTCACCAGATTTGGGAGGTTTGTATTTTCAACCCACCCTGTTTACAGATGTTCCAGACGGTGCAGAAATTTTAAGCAAAGAGGTTTTTGGACCCGTTTTAACGCTGCAAAAATTCTCAAGCGAAGCTGAACTGATCGCGCTCGCCAACAACACCGAATACGGTCTGGCAGCCATGATTTTCACAAAAGACCAAGAACGCGCCGAACGAGTCGCAGATCAACTCAGCGCGGGCACGGTCTGGATCAACTGCTTTTACGTGCGCGACCTGGCAGCCCCGTTTGGAGGCGCAAGGCATTCAGGCGTTGGACGCGAGGGAGGACATTGGAGTTTTGATTTTTACTGCGACGTGAAAAACGTGATGCAGCGCCACGGAACTTTCGCCTAATCAGGCACGGGAGGGTTTATGAACTCGAGTACCACCACAGAGCAGCTTGGTCAACCCAAGCTCACCGTACTGGATGCGATTGCGCAGTCCCTGGCAATTGGTCCAGTCTTGTCCGCAGGTTTGTTGGCTGGCTTGGTCGCGGGGGCGGCAGGCAGTGCCGCGCCACTCGCCACGATTCTGGGCGCGATTGGGTCAATCTGCGTCGGCTGGGTGATCGTGCTGTTCGCACGGCAGTACACAGGCGCTGGCGCCATATACGATTACGTGCGGCGTTCGGCAGGTGCAACGCTTGGACTGTTTACCGCAGGCATTTATTTTACTGGCGCGATGTTCTTGGGCGGTGCCGGTATTTTTCTCGCCATCGGTTTTTTTGCCAACCTGGCATTCTCGAGTTACCTGGGCATTAACTTGCCGTGGTGGGTCTGGTCGCTGGTCGCCATTGGCATTGTCTTTGCCGCCAACCATTTTGGGATTCAAACCGCCACCCGCACCCAACTGATTTTGACGGCGTTTGCCGTTTTGCCAGTGCTGATTATCGCGCTCGCCATCGTGTTTTCTGGTGGCGCTCAGGGCAACACGCTCGAGGTCTTCAACCCAGGCAACCCAAACGCGGGCAACCTTTTTAAAGGCGTGTTGTTTGCCGTCACACTGTTTATTGGTTTTGAAGCCAGCGCCAGTTTGAGCGAAGAAACCGCCAACCCGAAAAAGACCGTGCCGTTTGCCGTGATGGGGACAGTGGTGATTGCCGCCGTGTTTTACGTGCTGGTTTTGTACGCCAGCGCCATCGGTTTCGGCGTGGATAAGGTCGCAGATTGGATCAAAGACCCATCACCCCTCGGCACGCTCGGCACAAAATACGTTGGGGCTTGGATTGCCCCCTGGATTGATGTGGCGATTATCGTGGACATGATCGCCGTTGGCAGTGCTTTTACTGCCACTGCCGCTCGAGGTTGGTTTGCGCTGGCACGTCACAACCTCTTACCCAAAGTCCTCGCCAGCACCTCGAGTTACGGCACACCCGTTGGTGGAAACTTGTTGGTGGCTGGCTTGGCAGTATCGCTTGTGATTGTCGCGCTGTTCTCTGGTTTGGATGTCATGGTCGTGTTCGGCGCGAGTGCCTTGGCTGGAACGCTCTTGATCTCGAGCATTTACATTGTGCTGGCGGTTCTGGCGTTCAAACTTGTTCCCGCCAGCGCACCGTGGCAGTATTTGGTGCTGGTCGGCGCGATTCTGACTCCAATCTTTGCGATTTACGGTTCGATCTTTCCGTTTCCAGCTTACCCAGGCAGCATCGGCGTCTGGTTGACCGTCGCGGGCATCATCATCAGCGCCGTTTGGACGTTATCTTCGAGCAAAAATCTTGGTGTGGTCAACAAACTCGAGCCAGCCGAAGTCTAAACCCTCAACTTTAAGGACACTTTTATGGAAACTTACAAACGCATCCGCGCTCTTTTTCCCGACCATCATGGACTCGCTCGCGGCAAGTACCTGCCGACGGCTCACGCGGCACACGGCACGCACCACTGCATCACAACTTTTGCCCTGGCGTTTGACCGCACGATGGTCCCTGCCCCAGGCGCTAGGTTGCTCGAGGGACTGCCCGATTGCGACCTCGAGTTTGAGATGCAGGATGTCCGTCCTGGTTGGGAAGCGGATACGGGCGTGGTGGTTGGCGACTTAAGTTTTCGCGGCGAAGCACTTTCAATCTCGCCGCGCCATGCGTTGCGCCGCGCCATCAAAGCTTGGGATGATTTGGGTTACAAGGTCAAAGTCGGCATCGAACTCGAGGCGTTTGTGATGCAACCCAATGGGCAGGGCGGTTGGACGGAATGGGACACACCAGGGGCTTACGTCTACGGCACTGGTCCAGCCGTTGACCCCGTGGGTTTGATCGACGAGATCATGGAAGTCGCAGACCGCATTGGACTGCCTGTGGAGAGCATCAACTCGGAATTTGACACGCCCCAATTTGAAATGACCCTGGCTTACGGAAACGCGCTCGAGGCGGTGGACAATATTTTCTTGTTCAAACTCATGGCTCGAGAAATCGCCTTCAAACACGGTTTGCTGCTGACCTATATGGGCAAACCTTTCGCCGACCGTGGCGGCAGCGGCTTGCACGTCAACCTTTCCTTAGAGGACAAAAACGGCAACAACGCCATGTTCGACGCCAACGCCACCGACGGACTCTCCGTCCTCGCGCATCAATGTATCGCTGGGATGCTCGAGCATTTTGAAGCCAGTGCCGCACTTTGCGCCCCGACCGTCAACGCTTACAAGCGCCTGAAACCCGCGCAACTTGCCGGCTACTGGGCGAACTGGGGTTACGACCACCGAGGCGCAAGCATCCGCATTCCAGCCACCCGAGGACGCGGCGCACGCCTCGAGCACCGCATGTCCGACGGCGCAGCCAACCCGTACCTGGCAACCGCCGCCGTACTGCAAGCCGCGCTGTTGGGCGTGACGCACAACCTCAAATCCCCTCCCGCCGAAGAACAAGACTGTCTCGAGCATCAAAGCACCACCCGTCACGTGCCAAACAACCTCGAGCTGGCACTCGACGCGCTTGAGGCTGACAAGATTTTTGTTGAAGCCATCGGAGCGGATTTGGTCGGGCAGTTTGTCGCGGTCAAACGCGCCGAGTGGGAGAAATTTATCAGCGCCGTGACCGATTGGGAATTAAAGTTTTACATGCCGTTTTTGTAAGCCCCAAAGGGCGCAGCAAGCAGCGCCCCTACATTCTCCCACGGAGGAACAATATTGCGTTTCTCGAGAAAAGAACCAAAACTCGCTTCTCCCGTAGGCGGGAGAAGCGCCCAAGCCCGTTAGGTGCTGCTTTAAGGGCAAGAGGGTCGGGGATGAGGGTGGCAGAACAATTGCCCAATTTCAAATCCGACAAACCGCAAGGAGTCCCATGACACAACCCATCAATCTCGAGCATCCAGATTTGGACATCACCGACCCTGACGTGTACGTTCAGGGTGTACCTCATGCCACCTTCAAACGCTTACGAGATACCGATCCCGTGTCTTGGTGGAACGAAACGGGCGGCGCGGGTTTCTGGGCGGTCACGCGTTACAACGATATTCTGGAAGTCAGTAAAAACCCGCAGATTTTCTCGAGCAAAAAAGGCATTCGGCTTGAGGACATGAAACCCGATGAACTCGAGGCGCGAAAGACCGTGATGGAAATGGATCCGCCCGAGCACACGGCGTACCGCCGCATGGTACAACCGCCGTTTTCAGCTCGAGAGGTCGCGTCTTATGAGATGGGGATTCGCTTACTGGCAAGGGGCGTAATTGACGAAATTGGTGGGCAGACCGAGTTTGATTTTGTTGAACTGCTGGCGCGGCAATTGCCGATGCGAATGCTGGGGAAAATGCTTGGCACGCCCGATCAGGACGGTCCGATGCTGGTCAAAAAAGGCGATGCTCTGCTGGGCAATGACGATCCAGAATTTACCGAAACGCCAGTCAGTCTGGTCAACACCGATCAGTACCGTTTATTACCGTTTCGCAGTCCGATCAGCCTCGAGTTGTTCGCCTATGCGGAAGAGCAAGCCCGAATTCGACGGGATAAACCAACAGATGATGTGATCTCGAGATTGCTGCAACCCAAACGCGACGGCGAACCATTGTCGGAAATGGAGTTCAAAAACTTTTTCACGCTGCTGATTGCCGCAGGAACGGACACCACGCGTTACACCATGACGGCTGGCATCATGGCACTGCTCGAGCATCCAGAACAACTGGCAGAACTTCGTGAAAACCCAAGTTTGATGGACGGCGCAGTTGAAGAAATTTTGCGCTGGGGAACGGTGACCATGCACTTCAGACGCACGGCGTTGCAGGACGCGACGCTCGAGGGTCGCAACATCAAAGCGGGCGACAAGGTTTTGATCTGGTACATCGCGGGTGATTACGACGAACGACAATTTGAGAACCCGTACAAGTTCGATATCAAACGCACACCCAACGAGCACCTGGCATTCGGACTCAAAAGCCCACACAAATGCCTGGGCGAGCACCTGGCACGCATCGAGGTCAAAATCTTGCTCGAGGAAATGCTGCCCAAACTCTCGAGCATGGCGTTAAATGGCACGCCCGAACGACTGCGTTCCAATTTTATTTCTGGCATCAAACACCTGCCGTTAAAAGTGAGTTGGGCATGACCCGAATCTCGAGTTT